>JAGODF010000041.1 GCA_017998375.1 Spirochaetota bacterium | reverse complement strand
CCGATATAGAGCACGCCGTCCTGGTACGCGGGCGAACTGTAGACTCCGCCACCGAGCTTTTTTCTCCACAACTGTTTCCCGGCGCGGTCGTAGGCGGTCACGTTCCCCTGGCTGGTGGCGATGAATATCCTGTTTTCCGCGATGAGCGGTTTCGACGAGAAGAGGACCGCGCCCCCGGCGTCCTTCTTCCATCGCACGGCGCCGCTCCGGGCATCCATGGAGACGAGCTCGCCCTTCGTGGTCACCACGTACACGCCGGACTCGTCGGCCACGGGTGTCGATTCGATCCGGCTGCCGAGTTTCGTCTTCCAGCCGGGACCTCCCGTCTGGCTCACGCCGCTGATGATGCCCGCCGCTGACGTGGTGACGATGACGTCGTTCTGCACCAGAGGCTTCGCGGTGATGGGCATTCCAGACGCCGATTTCAACCTGATGGCGACGGGAATATCCGTCGCGGCCTTCTTCTCGGCTTCCCTCTGCAAGAGCTCAAGCTCGGCGCGCAGCTCCTGCCTCTCGCCGGCGCGAACCACGAGTTCCTTCTCGAACTTCCGGTATCCCGCCGCGACCACGGCGATGTTCACGGTCCCCGGATTCTGCTTCACGGTGACCGTTCCGTATCCAGCGAGACGCCCGTTGACGTAGACCGCACCCCTGGGCGCCGACGACGCCACAACCACCGTGGCCTTCTCCGGGAGCTTCGGCGCGACCTTCACCGCCTCGAGCTCGGCGCGGAGCTCCTGTTTCTCACCGGCCCTGAGGACCAGTTCCTTCTCATACTTCTGGAATCCCGGGGCCACCACCGCGACCTTGAGGGGGCCCGCCTCGGGCCGCAGGGTCACCGTGCCGTATCCCGCGAGTGCGCCGTTGACGTATATCGCCCCCCTCGGCGCCGAAGACGACACCACCACCGTGGCCTTTTCCGGCAGCTTCTCGAGTTCGGCGCGCAGCTCCTGTTTATCGCCCGCCCGTATTGGCAGGTCTCTCTCGTACTTCCTGTATCCATCCGCGGTAACTGCGATTTTTATCGTCCCGGGATCGGGAGTGACGGTCACTTTTCCGCGGCCGGCGAGTTTCCCATTGACGAAAATCTCTCCTTTCTCATCCGAGGAGGTTATCACCACCGTGGCCTTCACCGGGGTTATATCGGCCTCCCGCACAACGAGCGAGAAAGTCTGGCTCCGGAAAAGCTCGGTCCTGTCAGAATCCACCTCCTTCACGCGCCAGTAGTATTTCCCCGGCGTCACGCCGCCCACCTTCGACGCGGTCGCGTCGGAATCGGAACCGTGAAACAGGTTCGCGAACCCCGGCTCCCTGGAAATCTCCAGGCGGTACCTGCCCTCGATCGGGCTCCTGCTCCAGCTGAAATCGACCGCCATCGATTTCTCGTCGCGCCCCGGTTTCGTCTCGATATTGTTCACCGGGGCGATGAGGCTGATACCCTCGCCTCCAATGACCGAAAAGCTCCTGGCCGAAGTGAACGCGGCCCCCGTCGCCTCCTCGGCGATAGGGCGCACCTTCCAGAAATAGCTTCCCTGCGCGAAATCCTTCACAATTCTGGTGAAGTTGCCGGTGACAGTGTCGCGGTGGACGATATTTCCGAAGCCTTTGTCAGAGGAGACCAGGAGTTCGTAGCGGTTGATACCGCCGACCAATTTCCAGCTGCAGATAACTCCCTTCTCCCTCGCCTGGAGCGCGCTGAACGCGGCGCCCTCGCCGGGGCTGATGAGCTCCGTCCTTTCCACCACCCGCTGCCGGTTGATCACGAGCCTGTTGACGCCGCTCCGGCCCGAGTACGCGGGATCGCCCAGGCCCGCAGTGGTGCTCACCCGCCAGAAGTAGGTACCTTCGGGCAGCGTATCCACCGCAAGGCCCGTGAGGGTCGTGGAGACCGAGCTCACCTTCTGGGCAAACGCCTGATCCTTCGCGATCTCCAGCGTGTACTTCGTCGCGATATCGTTCCTCCCCCAGCGGAAGTTGATGAGCGGCGGCCGCTGGACATACGTGACGACCTCCCCGCTGGAAGGATACATCAGCTGCACCGGCCTGTCGGTGATGACACTGAACTTGCGCACCTCGCTGAACTCGGCCCTGCCTCCGGGGCCCTCACCCTTGAGCCTCCAGTAGTACTCGCCGCCGGGGACAGCCTCGCCCGCCGCCGTGCCGGCGGCCCTCCTCCTGACGACAATCGCCGAAAAATCCCTCTCCCGCGAAAGCTCGAAGTAGACGTTCTTCGCGTCGCCCGTGGGCTCCCAGGAGAACGCGACGGCGAGCTTCGCGTCGGATGATATGAAATACCTGTTGGGCTCGGGACTCACGAGCTTCAACGGCACCTCGCGCACCTGCACGGGCGCGTCTTTCAGGAGCACGGCGCTCTGGTTCTGCGTGAGGATCTTCTCCTCGGAACCCGTGGTGACGACAGCGGTGCCCTTCGACACGGTGAGGTCGAGCTGCTTCCCCTCGGACTGCGACAGTTTCACGTCGCTCTGCTCCACGGCGACGGTCGCGTCGCCGGAAACGATGTTCACCTTCTCCGTGCCCGCTTCCGCGACGGCTGCGCGCCGCGCGTACATGGTGCCCTGGGCGAAATTGATGTTGATGGCGCCGGAAGTTTCGGCGAGGAGGATCATGCTGTTCTCGTCGAGCTCGATGGTGGTCCCGTCCTTCAGGCGCACAACCGCCTGGGACAGATCGGCGGTGCGGATGGAATCGTTGACGTATACCGGGGAGTTGTTGTCCACGTCCTCCCATATCACCTGGCTGCCGTACTTCCGCTGGGAGACGCGCTTCTTGTAGGTGATGGTCCCTATCTCCCTCGCGTCCCCCGCCTCGATCCTGCTGGTGAAATCGAGAAAGAGGAGCAGGGAAAACGTGGAGATGACGAGGGCGCTCGCCCCCAGCATCAGGAAATCGCTATTCAATGATCTCATACTTCACTTCCTCTCCAACTTCGCCGGTGGGCTTTCCCTTCATCTCAATACCGAGAAGCGCGCGCAGCTCCTCGAGGCTCTTCGGCCCCGAGGTATCGTTGAGCCTGCCCAGGACCGCGTAGATCTGCTGGGGCTCGCTCTTGCCCTTCACCTTGATTTTCTGCATCGGCTCCACGCGGAAGATATTTCGCACCTTCGCGTAGGCGTCGGACGATATCAGGATGTCGGTGCCGAACGGTTTGTTCAGCGATTCGATCCTTGACGCGAGGTTCACCGCGTCGCCGATGACGGTGTACTCCATCCGCTCCTCGGAGCCTATCTGCCCCGCGAGGACCGGGCCGCAGTTTATCCCGCAGCCTATCTTGATGATCGGTTTCTTCGGCCCGCCGCGGCGCTTGTTGAACATCATGAGCTCGTTCCGCATCATGAGCGCCCCGTTGATGGCGTTGGCCGTGTCGTTGCCGTAGGATATGGGCGCGCCCCAGACCGCCATGATGGCGTCGCCGATGTACTTGTCCACCACGCCGTTGGTCACGTTCACGCAGTTGACCATGCGCGTCATGTACTCGTTGAGAAACTCCACGACCTCCTCCGGCTCGAGTTTCTCGGAGATTGCCGTGAACGAGCGGATGTCCGAGAAGAAGACCGCGACCTCCTTGCGCTCGCCCCCGAGCTTGATTTCTCCCTTGAGCACCTGTTCCGCGATCTCCTTGTTGACGAACTTGCCGAAGGTCTCCTTGAGCTTCTCCCGTTCCTCCAGTCCGTGTCCCATGGCGACGAAGGAGCCGGTGAGCTCGCCAATCTCGTCGCCCGACTGCGGCTGGATGCTCACCTGGAAGTTTCCTTTTTCGATCTCCTTGGTGGCCTCCACCAGCCGGATGATGGGCGTGGTCAGCGTCTTCCCGAAGAAGTAGACGATGAGGATCGCCAGGTTGAGCACTATCACCATGATCATGATGTTCCTGCGCTGGATGCGGAAGACCTCGGCCAGGGCGGTGTCCTCGGGCACCGTGGCGATGACGCCGGCGCCGGCGAACCCGACCTTTTTGAAAGAGCCGAAGTGCCATGTGCCGTCCTGGTCCTGGTAGCGCCGGAACTCGTTCTCCATGCTGCTCTTCATCATCGACTTCACGATGGGGACGTTGACGTAGTTGGCTTTCGAGAGGATGACCTTGCTGTCCGAGTGCGCGATAATATCACCCTCGTTGTTGACCATGTAGGTCTGGATCTCCCCCGCCCCCCTGAAGGCCTGGAGCATCCGGTCCATCTTCATGAAGCCCACCAGGACGCTCTCCACCCTGCCGCCCGCGCGCTGGAACGGGAAACTCACGGCAAGGACCGGGAACTTGAACCTGTCCGATACGTTCTGCAGCACGGCGTCGTCGCTGAAGGAGCGGAGAAAGGCCTTCGATCCTGCGGCAGCGGTTTCTTCCATCGCGGCGGGGGTGATCTTGTTCTCCGCCAGGAACTCGCGGTTGTGGATGGCGGTTTTCACGGCGAGCCCGTCCCCTCTTTTGCCGGCAATAACCACGGATATGAAGTCCTTGTCGTTGCGGAAGAAGAGGTCCAGAAACATCTCCCTCTGGGCGGCGGAGCGGAACTCCTGGATCATGGTGGTGCCCATGAGGTTCATCTTCTCCGTGACGGACATGAAGTCGGCGCGGACCTTGAGTGAGACGATCTCCGACAGCTTGAGGTTGAGCTCCTGGATGCGGACCTTGGTGTCGTTCCGGAAAAAGTAGGTCGCGAGGAAGATCATGCCCGACAGCGACAGGATGATAATGAGGGATATGATCGATATGAGCTTGGCCCTGATTTTAAGGCGCTTGAGGAATCCAAACTGCTGTTTTTGAGTGTTCTCGTCCACGATGGCACACCCCGTTAATAGATGTCATGATGACAATACGCCTTTCTTACTATTAGAATAAAGGATCGGTCTTATATTGCAATTCTTTTTTTAGTCCAGACGGGTTAAGAAGACCGGGCTTTCTGAACCGGGCTCTGACCCCAATTTTCCCATAATTGGTTCTGACCCCACATACTCTTATGCTTGACGTAAACTGAATGATGCACTATTCACTAATTGAGGTACAGCATGATACTTGGCATTGGCATTGATATTGTGAGCGTGGACAGAGTGCAGTATATTACCGCGGAACACGGAGAACGTTTTCAGGGGAGAATACTCACTATGGTCGAGCAATCACACCTGCCACAAGTGAACACCGCTGAATACATTGCAGGAAGATTTGCCGCGAAGGAAGCCGTAATAAAAGCACTGGGTGTGAAACATATAGGTTTAAACGATATCGAAATTCTCAATGACGACAACGGCAAACCATTTATATCTAATTGTTCAAATTTATCACAAAAGGCAGGATTGGCTGACGTAACACTGCATATCAGCATCAGCCATGAAAGGGATTATGCTGTTGGTATGGCTATCCTGGAAAGCATCAGCGAAAAAAGGGGTCAGAGCCCTGGGGAAAGCGGAAAAAACTAATGCTCTGACCCCACAAATATCAATCTACACAAGCCGAAGTCCATCGGTCGGATGCGCCTTGCAAAGCTCCTTAACCGCACCCTTGACCCGCGAAAGAACTTTATCATCCCCCATGTTGTCGATAATATCGCAGATAAGGGTACCGACACGGTTGAACTCGTCCCCGCCAAATCCCCTCGTGGTAAGGGCAGGGCTGCCCAGCCGGATACCGCTTGTAACCATGGGCGATTTATCATCGAAGGGCACTCCGTTTTTATTGCAGGTAATCCCGGCTTCATCGAGTCGGTTGGCGACGTCCTTGCCTGTTAGGTTTTTATTGCGAAGATCGACCAGCATCAAGTGGTTGTCGGTGCCGCCGGACACAAGGGTTAGTCCACGTGATTTCAGGGTCTCCGCCAGTGTTTGAGCATTCACCATGACGTTCCTGGAGTAATCCTTGAATGAGGGTGATAAAGCCTCACCGAAGGCAACGGCCTTCGCGGCTATCGTGTGCATGAGCGGTCCCCCCTGAATCCCCGGGAAAATATGCTTGTTCATCTCGGCCTCGCGCGCCTTCCCGGTGAGGATCACCCCGCCCCGGGGACCGCGCAACGTCTTGTGGGTGGTAAATGTCACGTAATCCGCGATACCCACCGGTGTCGGATGATGTCCCGTCGCCACGAGACCCGCAATATGGGCGATATCAGCCATCAGCACCGCGCCCGCAGCATCAGCTATTTCTCGGAACCGCGCAAAATCAATGGTTCGAGGATATGCCGACGCTCCAACAATAACCAGCTTCGGTTTGTGCTCTTTCGCAAGCCGCATCGCCTCATCGTAATCGATCAGATTGGCGTCCTTCGTTACCCCGTACGATACGATCTTATAGGTGAGACCGGAAAAGTTTACCGGAGAGCCGTGGGTAAGGTGACCTCCGTGGGCGAGGTTCATTCCCATGACGGTATCACCCGGTTTGAGCAGAGAAAGCTGGACCGCCATGTTGGCCTGAGCCCCGCTGTGAGGCTGAACGTTCGCCGCCTCGGCTCCGAAAAGCTTCTTTATCCGATCGATGGCGAGAGACTCCGCCTTATCAACAAACTGGCACCCGTTATAGTACCTCTTGCCCGGGTATCCTTCAGCATACTTGTTTGTCATTGTCGAGGCTGACGCCTCGAGTACGGCTCTGGAAACATAGTTCTCGGAAGCTATGAGGACAAGCGTTTCCTCCTGGCGGCAGTTTTCATCCTGTAGCGCCTGGTACAGCTCGGGATCGCTCGTTTTCAGCCGGGGATTGAAGGTGTCGGACATGGGTTTGCTCCTGCAGGGTGATTGGAATAACAAGCCATCATATATTGTGGAGTTGAATGTCAAGTTAAAATTATTGTCCAATGCACTAATAACTTTTGTTTGGTTAGTTTTTACGCCATTAAACCTGGCCATATTCAGGGGTCAGAGCAGTTGTTTTATACTTAACAAATAGGGTCAGAGCAATATTTTTGAAATGTGATAAAAAAAATTTCATTCGATTGGCTGCATTATCGTACTACTAAAAAGAATCGCCCATTAAGGAGGAACTATGGCACGAAAACCGCGAATCACAACGAGGGGTATCACCCAACATGTCTTTTCCCGCTGCATCGAAAAACGCAACATGTTGGATGATGCCTTCATTTCCGACCTTCTCATCAAAATAATTAATCAAACAAAATTAAAATATGATTTCGAATTGGTAGCCTACCAGATAATGGACAATCACTTCCACTTCATCATTCGTACGCTACCCGGGTGTGCCTCAATATCAAGAATCATGCAATATATCAAGGCACGTTTCGCGGAAAAGTACAACAGAACCATGAATCGCACTGGCCCTTTCTGGAACGAAAGGTTCAAGGATATGGTCATTGAATCTGCCGACAATCCAAAGCACTATCTCTTATGGCTTCTATGGTATCTCGCGTTCAACCCTATCAGAAAACAGACACACGGTGATCCATTTACTTATCGATATAGCAGCATTAACTGTTACCTTGATGATAACCACCCAAGCCCGCTTCGCGTCACGCTACATCGGTTCTTCATTGAATTAGGATCTTCGTTCCATGAAAGAGTTGAGAAATTCAGGTGGTACGAGGAAGCATATCGCAAGAGATGGGCGATATTGTTTTAATACTACCATTGCGAAATTATTTTATTCAAGCCAACACTTAAAGAAATCAATACTTCCATTTTGAATAAAATATCGAATGCTGCTTTCGCCGCCGGGAGGCATCGCATTCAGAGAAAAATTTTTCTCCGGTCAGTGGATCAGTGCCTGTCCAGTACATCACCGAAGATATTGTCATTGGCAAAGGAATGAAAGCCTGAACCTGGTCCGGCACAAAACGAAATAGAGAAAGAACCTTATCACGCATTTTCCGCATGTCATCAATTGTGCAACCCGGATGACACGACATCAGATAGGGTATGAGATATAGTTTTCGTCCGGCTACTCTTGATGCACGGGTAAAACTATCTGCGAATTCCCTAAGCTCAACCCCTGGCGCTTTTCTCATAGCTCGTAAAACCCGTTCCGATGTATGTTCCGGCGCTATTTTTAACTGCCCGCTCACATGATTCTTCGCAAGTTCATTTAATAGGCTCTGACCCCCATTTCGCAACAGAACATCGTATCTCACACCGGAACCCACCGTAACATGCTTTATCCCGGGTAATTTGCTGGCACCGCTAAGCAACGCCAACCACAACGATTCATCGGCAACCAGATTGACGCACACATCCGGATGCAGACAGCTTTCACGGTTGCAGCGCCAGCCTGTCCGGCAACGGTATCCATACATATTAGCGGAAGGACCGCCGATATCTGTAATATGACCGCCGAAGTATTTCATTCTCTGGATTTTCCCGGCTTCATCATAAATCGATTCAACACTCCTACTAACAATTTTTCGGCCCTGGTGAAGTGCTAAGGAACAAAATGAGCATCCGGATACACACCCACGATGAGAGGTTATTGAACTTCGTATCATTTCGAATGCGGGAATCGATCTTTCGATATAAAATGGATGTGGTTCTCTTGTAAAAGGCAAACTATATATATCATCCAGTTCTTTCTGTGTCTGATTCGCAGGCGGATTATGGATGATATATCTGCCCCCCGAAGGCTGCGCGAGTCGCTCTCCCGGATGTTGATACAACAACCTGTACATTTCAAGAAAAGAGGTCTTATCACCTAAAACCTCTTCTTCAGCAGGCAACCTTATCACATCGTCAGGTATCGTTTGGGAAATTTCCACAGTACCTGTAATCTGATTTGGGCTCTGACCCCTTGAAATACTGCTCGCTGCTTCTGTAATCGCATTTTCTCCCATCCCATAAACAAGAAGATCCGCCCTAGAATCCAGGATGATCGACCTTCGGACAGCATTGTCCCAAAAGTCGTAATGCGCCAGACGCCGCATACTGGCCTCGATCCCTCCGATAATAATTGGCACACCCTTGAATGCCGCTCGAATAAGATTGCAGTATACGATAGTAGCCCTGTTAGGACGTAGACCCGCCTTCCCACCGGGAGAATATGGATCATCGTTGCGTACTTTCCCGAAAGCAGTATAATGTGCCAGCATGGAATCCACGTTTCCGGCGGTAACGCCGAAGAAATACCGTGGTTTTCCAAGAACTGTAATTGATTCAGGATTTCTCCAGTCTGGCTGGGCAAGAATAGCAACACGATATCCCGCCTTCTCCAGGACACGCCCAATAACCGCAACTCCAAAAGATGGATGATCAACATATGCGTCGCCAGACACAAGTATGATATCCGGCGCATCCCAACCTCGGGTGCGGATTTCTTCTATCGTAGTTGGTAAGTGATTCATTGCATAACTCAAACTAACTGTATTCTAAAAAATAGCAAAAGATAGCATTGGCACCAGTTCTTTAACGGTTTCATAAGCAAAACTTGGCATATGCATCAGATCAACCAGTCAAAACAGCATTCATTCCCTTAAAAGCTGAATTTAATCAGCAATTTATGCAGATTGTACACAACCCTATGGCTTTTTTAGGGCTCTGACCCACATATAATATTATCAAGCTCTGACCCCGTAATCCTCAATTCAATGCTCTGACCCCATCACACCTGTAACGAGGACCGCCGTTTTAATGGAGATGAACTGCGAGGGGTATGCCCATGCATACCCAAACTGGCAATCTTTCAACGGCCGTGAAGACGTGCCGTGGGAGATCACACGGTATCCCGGGAGACTACCATGTGCTGGTGAAGTATGCATCCTCGCATGCCCAGCGCCTTAACCCACTGCGAGTGGGCTTACCCGCCACAACGGCGCGAGACGCGATCCGGGGACAGTTATCACCGCCGGTTGTTGATCTCCGAGATGCAGGTATCCCTGTGCTTCTGCCCCGGGTAGACCGAGAGAATCTCCACGGCGACGAATGTATGCTGGTTGTCCCGGCCTGGTATCTTCCCCTCCGGCAACGGGAGGAACTGGTAGCCGTTCACGTCCCGAAGCTCCACCTCGCGGCGCCCCAGCACCCTGATATCGGCATACGCAAACTCCGATTGCGCCGCTCCGCCAATTCCTTCCAGCGCATACACCGCCACCCGCCTGGGACGGCCGTTCGCGCTGAATATTTTATCCGAGCGTCCGAAGCCTGCCCATATCCGCATGGGTCTCGTGATATCGGCCTTCACTATCACCACCTCGCCTATGCCGTCGCCCTCGGATCCCTCAACCCAGGCCGTGGCGGGATTATCGTCCATCGCCGCCCGGGCGCAGTACATGCAGCTCCATTCGTGCAACCGTATTGTGTACTCTTCGCAGGGATCGCCGGGCGCGTACTCACCGCAGGGCCCCGGCGCCTTGGGCGATACCCCCTCGGCCTTCAGCATCGAGGTGGACCAAGCATCAAAGAGACCGTTTTTCACCATCGGCTCGGAAAGCGCCCCGATCTTCCCCGCCTTGAGCATCTCCCGGAGCGCCGGGTCGCCGTTTCCGCACGGCCTTCCCCGGTAGAGCTGTGCCCACCCCGCCAGCGCTATCGCCAGGAACCCGGCTGCAGCAATCAATCGCGCCGCCTTGTATCGCATGGAAATCCTCCCACGATTGGAATTCACCTGACACCCCGGCATCCGACGCCGTTTTACCGACGCGAATAATACCGCAGAAAATCTGCGGCATGTCAATTGATTTTGCCCGCGGTCCCGGGCGGAGCTGTCATAGCATCACTGCGCGAATCGCCGCCAGGTCTCCCAGTAGACGAACGCCGTGCCGAGGAGAAACACCGCCCAGCCCACGATGTTTTTCCGGTTGCCGAGGGCAAAGAAGACCCGGAAAGGAAAGTAGTACATCGCCATGGCGAGGACGCTGGCGATCCAGTAGGGCATGTAACCGGTTCCCTGCCTGCTTATCGATACCATGTGGGCCACCCCGGCGTCGAAAAAATACGCCAGGAGAATTGAGTAGACGGAGAGGATGATACGGACCGCCGCCCGGGCCGTCTCTGTATCGGGAAGCGGGGAGCGCATTTCTTTGCCCGATTTCGCGCGGGATATGGCGTATCCCCAGATGATGACGTAGAGATAGAAGGGGACCATGAGCAGAAGGGAGAGGATGATAAAAAGGGCGATGGGCCCCACTATGATCCAGAGAGCGATAATGAATATTCTGAAGGAGAGCGGTTCTCCCTCTCGAAACACGGGCTGCAGGTGCTCCTTCAGGAAACTTTTCATCCGGAAGCCCCACATTTTCGCCACGATAAAGTTCGACAAGGCGAGGAAGAGGGCGATACCGGCCCAGGACAGCCAGGAATCCCCCCGCGATACCAGGCCGTGCACATCGTCACCGAAGATCGTCTCGCCCCAGGTGAAGCTCATCGACATCGCCACTCCGTGGAAAAGCAGCCCCGCCCAGAAGGCAATCCCCAGCGGCCAGGAAAACCACCGCCAGAGCGCGGCGTCGAGCTGCACGAGGCCCTCCTTCATCGCGGGTTCCGCCGTCATGCGGTGCGCCATCGCCGCGCAGGCAAGAGGATAGAGGAAGATGGCGAAGGTCCCTATACGGTAGAGTACCACCGGAGAGCCGGCGGCGGAGTCCCTGAATGCCGCAGTAGCGAGGGGCATGAGCGCGTACGCTACCGCAAAGAACAGGTCGGCCACAATGCCGCCATGTCTTTCCAGGATATCACGCACCGGATGAATCCACAGTGAGTCCCGCCAGGATTGCGCTCAATTCCTCCACGCTGTACGGCTTTGCGATGATGCCGCGGAACCCGTACCTGGCATGGTCCGCCATCACCGGATCATGGGAATATCCGCTGGACACCACGGCCTTCACCCCGGGGTCCATCTTCAGAAGGTGCTCTATGCAGTCACGCCCCCCCATGCTTCCCGGTATGGTGAGGTCCATGATCACCGCGTCGTACGGCGATCCCTCATCCATGGCTTTCCTGTACAGATCGATCGCCTCGTTACCGTTGCGCGAAAGCGCGACGGAATATCCCAGGTATCGGAGCATTTTCTCGGCGACGCCGAGCACGTTCTCGTCGTCATCCATGACCAGAATTTTTCCCGCGCCTCTTCGCGGTTCCGGCACCGTCCTGTCGTCTTCAGGTCCGCGTCCCGGCGACGCCGGCAGGTACACGCTGAACGTCGTACCCCGCCCGCGGCATGAGCGCACCTCTATCATCCCCTGGTGGCGCCTGACGATCGAGTAGGCGATGGCCAGGCCCAGGCCCATCCCCTTCTCCTTCGTGGTGAAATAGGGATCGAAAATTCTTTCCATGAACTCCGGCGGGATGCCCCGCCCCTCGTCCTCGATATCAATCCGCACGTAGTTGCCGGGAGCAAGGTGCGTGCCGCTTCCCGGCCCGGACATGAGGGAGCGCGGCTCGTCGGTTACCGTTTCGTTGGCAGCGCGCACCGACACTCGACCGCCTTCGGGCATCGCCTGGATGGCGTTGATGAGGATGTTCTGTATCACCTGGCTTATCTGCCCCGTATCCACATCTGCGGGCCACAGGTCGGCGGCTATGTCGAATTCGCATTTCACGCTGGAGCCGCGCGCGGAAAAGCCGCAGACCTCCTCCAGGAGGTCCGCAATCCTTACGGTCTTCTTCACCGGCGCCCCGCCCCGCGAGAAGGTGAGGAGCTGCCGGGTGAGTTCCGTCGCCTGGTGCGACGCCCTCTCCGCGTCCTCCAGGACGCGCCGGACCTCGCCGTCGCTCCCGAGCTTCAGCTTCACCAGTGAGATGTTCCCCATGATGGACGTGAGGATGTTATTGAAATCGTGGGCGATACCGCCGGCGAGGATCCCGATCGACTCGAGCTTCTGCGCCTTTCGCAGTTCCTCCTCGATCTTGCGCTCCCCCGTCACGTCCCTGAACACGATGACCACGCCGGTGATGCTGCCCCCGGAATCGCGAATGGGCGCGCCGCTGTCGGCGATCACGCGCTCCGTTCCGTCCCGCGACACCAGCACGGTGCGCCCTTCCAGCGTCAGCGCGGATCCCCCGGCGATGACCCTCTCCGCTGGGCTCTCCCGCGGCTCCCGGGTGTCCTCGTTGATGATGGAAAAGACCTCGGCAAGGGGCCTGTCGGCGGCCTCCGCGCTCTTCCAGCCCGTGAGGTTCTCCGCAACGCGGTTGAGCATCGTCACGCGCCCACGCACGTCGGTGGTGATAACACCGTCTCCGATGCTCGTTAGCGTCACCGCCAGGCGCTCCTTCTCGCGCGCCAGGTCTTCCTTCGCCTTCCTCCGCTCCGTGATGTTCTCTATCACCCCGATGATGAACTCGGGCTTCCCCTCCCTGTCGTGCAGGAGCGATGCCGACTGCCGCACCCATATCAGGCCGCCGCCACTGCGCACCTGGCGCTTGACAATCTGGCAGCGGTTGATGCTCCCCGTCACCAGCTGCTCTAGTATCGCCTTCTCGTCGTCGTAGTCCTCGGGGTGCGTAAATTCATGGAGTGCGCGCCCCCTGATCTCGTCAAGCCGGTATCCCGTCATTTCCGCGAACGACGCGTTCGCTTCCAGGATGGCGCCGTTCAGGGAGGTGAGGATCACTCCCATGGCAGCCCCCTCGAAGATTGCGCGGAACCGCTCCTCCGACTTTCGCCGGGCTTCCTGGGACACCGCGCTCTCCGTCAGGTCCTCCACTATCCCCACGGCGCCGAGGAACCTCCCGTCTGCGGTCGTGATCCTGTTGATAAAGACCCTCACCGGCGTCGTTTTATCCGCCGTGACCGAACGGTAGTCTCCCTCGTAAAATCCTTTTCCCTGCCAGATGGCCGTTTTGACCTGTTCGCGGAGAGCCTCGTTGCGCAGCGATTTGAGCATGTTAAAACCGACAAGGGCGGCGCGGCTGGAGCCTATCACCTCCACGAACTTTTCGTTGCAGTCGACTATCGTCCCGTCCACGTTGAAATGAAAGATACCCAGGGGCGAACCGCTGAAAATCAGGCGGTACCGCTCCTCGCTCTCCCTCAGGGAGTTCTCGGTTGTCCGCTGGCCGGTCACGTCGCGGATGATGCTCTCGTACCCCAGCAGTTTCCCCGAGGCGCCGCGCCACGCGTTGGCGTTGACCAGGCAGGTCATGGCGGTGCCGTCCTTTTTGACCAGCGTCACCTCGTGGTCGCGGATGGCCCCGCTTTCCCCGATGCGCTCCTCAAGCAGCAGCCGGTCCGCCGGATTGGCGTATATGCAATCGACGTTCATCCCGATCATCTCGTCACGATCGTACCTGAAAAGCTCCAGCATCGCCCGATTCACATCCACATACACGCCGTCGACGGACCGGATGAAGACCGCGTCACGCGAGTTCTCGAAAAGGGAGCGGAACATTCTGTCCGCCTCTCCCATCATCCGGAGCTCTCGGAAGCGGAGGCGGAACACGAAGTAGACCGCGAGGCACGCCATGAAGAGCAGGAAAAAGACAGCGGTATGGATGGCGATATTACCAAGCCCTTCGTGGGGAATAAATTCGCGAACCCGGGGATAATCCATGAACATGTGTATGATCCACGTGGTGATCGAAAGTATCGCCGCCAGGAGGATAAACAGGAGCAGGTCCTGCCATACATGTTTTTTCCGCGAATCGCTCGTGCGCGTCATATCATTGTGCCGAACCGTCTTTTTTTATTTACAGATTGGCCGGACTGCGCCATACTATCTATGGGAAAACGGCCGCGCAAGATATTATTTTCCTTTTTTCACCGGTGGAACGGCCGGCGAAAGGCGCTCCCGGTCCCTATCACACTATCACAATAATGGATTCCGCAAAAGAAATTGTTACCGCCTCCGCGGCGGAAACTTTCAGCCTGGGCGTCGAGCTCGGCCGCGGCGCGGCGCGCGGCGACGTATTCGCGCTGTCAGGCGACCTGGGGGCCGGAAAAACCGTCCTTGCCAAGGGCATCGCCCGGGGCATGGGCATCGCCGAGGAGATCACCAGCCCCACCTTCACGCTTCTGGAAGTCTACGAGCACACCCTGCCGCTGTACCACTTCGACCTGTATCGCATCGACGACCCGCGGGAGCTTGACAGCCTCTACTTCGAGGAATACTGGGAGGGCGACGGGGTATCCGTCATAGAATGGGCGGACCGGGCAGCGGGGCGCCTTCCCGCCGGGACCGTGAATATCACCCTGCGCTACGAGGGCGACACCGCGAGGAGGATCACCGTTGAACATCCTGGCCATTGACACGTCCACAGGCACGGAACTCGTCGCCGTGACCACGCCCGGCGCCTCCGCGGACCTGACCGGCCCCGCCGGGGCGTCCCACTCGGTCACGCTCTTCGCCCGCATCGACGCGGCGCTCGCGAAGGCGGGCATCGCCGTCGGTGCCATCGACCTCGTGGGCGTGGGAATCGGGCCCGGCTCCTTCACCGGCATTCGCATCGCCGTGAGCACGGCACGCATGCTCGCCCAGGTGCTCGGAAAACCGCTGGCGGGGATCCACAGCCCCCTCATCTGGGCCGCTTCCATGGAAGCCGTGCCCGGCGACTGTCTTCTTGCAGCTTTCGACGCGAAAAAAGGGCGGGTCTTCGGAGCCCTCTACCGCCGCACCGCCGATCCGCTCGCACCCGACGTCATCATTCACCCGGGCGATCATCCCATCGCCCTCCTCGCGGGGGGCGTCACGCAGGGAAGCAGGCTCCTGGTCGCGGGGCAGGGACTGGAAAAATGGGAGGGTGATATTACGGCGGCGGTTCCCGCTGCGGAGATGCTGCATGGCTTCGTGCCCTCGGGCGCGATAGCGTGCGCTCTGGCTGAACGCGCCTGCGAAACGGATCCCGCGCGATGCAGGGACTTCACCGCAACGGTCCCGTTCTACGCACGGAAGTCCGACGCGGAGGTGGTGATGGAGATGAAAGGCAGGGCCGGCCAGGCCCCGTAGGCGGATCAGCCCATACCCAGTACCGCGAGGAACCCCTCGTGGATGGCGTCGTTGATCTGCGCCGGCCGCAGGCTGTCGCCTATGACCTTGAAGGGAATGCCCAGCCCCTCCAGTTTCGACGCGACGTTCTTCACGGAACGCGATCCCACGGCGTTCACCACGTTGTCGAACTTCAGGCTTTCGCGCTTCCCGGCGATCTCGTAGACCACCTCGCCGCCCTTCACGGAGAGCACCTTCGCGCCGGTAATCACCTTCACGTCCAGCTTCTCGATGCTGCCCATCAGCACCCAGCGCGTCGACCTGCCGATGCCGTTGCCGGCCTTGGGCATCATCTCGAAGACAGTCACTTCCTTGGTGCCGCGGGTGATGAGATCGCGGAGCCTCTCCACGGTTTCGGCCTCGTATTTAAAGAGGAAGTAGAGCGCCTCGGGCGAGAGAGGTCCCTTCATCGCCTGGAACTCTGCGGTCTCCAGGCCCACCGCCCCGCCGCCGATGACGGCGATGCGGCGCCCCAGCGCCGGGTCGTTCTTCAGCACTTCCCAGGCCGAGACCACCTTCGTGTCATCCATGCCCTCGATGGGCGGCGTGAGGGGCTCTGACCCCTCGGCGGCGATGATGAAATCGGGCTTCCGTTCCTTTATCAGCTCCATCGTCACCTCCTCGCCGAGGTGCACGTCGATATCGTGCTTCATGAGCATGGTCTCGTAGTAGCGGATAAGCTCCCAGAGCTCCTCCTTGTGCGGCGGCGCCCCGGCTATCCAGAGCTGACCGCCGATCTCCTCCGATTTCTCGTAGAGCTCCACGGTGTGGCCCGCCTCGGCGGCCGTCACCGCGGCCTCCAGCCCGCCCGGGCCGGCGCCTATCACCATCACCTTCCTGGGGCTGGACGTCTTCTTCAGCACGCGCTCGCCTTCGAAACCGGCGAAGGGGTTCGCCAGGCAGAAGACCGGCTTCCCGCTGAAGAGCTGGTCGGTGCAGCCCTGGTTGCAGGCGACGCAGGGACGGATCTCGTCCACGTGCCCGTCCTTCACCTTGTTGGGCCACTCGGGATCGGCGATGAGCACGCGCCCCAGGTTCACCAGGTCGGTGACCCCGTCCTTAATCATCTGCTCGGCGGTCCAGGGATCGGTGATGCGGTTGGACGCGAAGACCGGGACGGTCACCTCGCGCTTCACGTTCAGCGTAAGGTACGAAAAGGCGCCGCGGGGCATCACCATGGGAAGCTGCGGCACGCGCGACTCGTGCCAGCCGCCCGTGACGTTGATCGCGTCCACACCGGCCTTCACGTAAACCTTCGCGAAGAGCGGCGTCTCGCCCGAGGTATTGCTCCCCGGCACGAAGTCGCTCCCCGCGATCCGTATGGTGATGGGATAGTCCTTCCCCAGGCGCGCGCGCATCTTCTCGATGATCTCGCGGGCGAAGCGGATCCTGTTGTCGAAGGAGCCGCCGTACTCGTCGGTGCGCAGGTTCTTCAGCGGCGAGAGGAACTGGGTGATGAGGTAGCCTGCCGACGCGATGATCTCCACGCCGTCGAAGCCCGCCTCCTTCGCGCGCACGGCCGCCCGCACGAAATTTTCCTGCAGCTCGTGGATCTCGTCCACCGAGAGTGCGCGCGGCGTGTCCTTCGACATCTTCGAGTAGACTTCCGAGGGCGCCACGGCCTTCTTGCCGTCCAGCAGGAAGGAATAGGCATACGCCCCGGCATGGAAAAGCTGGATCCAGGCCCTCGCCCCGTTCTTCTTTATCCCCTCGGCGCAGCGCCGGTAATCGGGGATGACTTCATCCTTTGCGAGCGAGAGCGCCACCACGCCCGCACCCAGGAAATCAACCGTCACCGGCCCAAGCGTCACTATACCGGCGCCGCCCCGTGCCCGCTCCGCGTAGAAATTCACGTAGCGGTCGTTGAGCTTCCCCTCGTATGAATAGAGCAGGCCCAGTGACGGATAGGCGATCCGGTTCTTGATCTCGAGCCGGTTGATGTTGATGGGGCTGAAAAGGTTCGGGAACATGGCGGTCTCCATAGTCTGCTATTTCAGCATCGTGTTCATTTTTTCCAGGGCTTGCCGCGCCTCGGCAACGATCCTCTTCATCAGATCGTCCACCGCGGGCATATCATTGACCAGTCCCTGCGCCTGCCCTATGAGGTGCACACCCTTCTTGAGGTCGCCGTCCTCGGTGGCCATCTG
>JAGODF010000040.1 GCA_017998375.1 Spirochaetota bacterium | reverse complement strand
ACGCCCCGAAGAGTATCTCTACATACTGCAGGGACAGGCGGCGCGGGCGAAATCCATTGTGTCCTTCACATACCTCTTCAACGCCAACAACGCCGGAGAACAGGAGCGCGTCCTGGCAGCGGTCGCCGGGGCGCGCGTCACCTGCGACGATGGTCCATCCGCCGGGCTGCGGGGTCTCCTCCTGCGGGCCGGCGACCTGGGAGACGGCTGCGCGCTCGGCGAGGAGCTGGCGGGCCGCTCCATCCGCGTACAGCATTATTTCCTGGCGCCCGACGCCTACGCGGGCAAGGTGCCGCAGCCGGTCGCAAAAGAGATCCAGTCCCTGGAGAAAGGCGGCGAGAAGGGTTCGGTGATGTTCTTCAAGTTTGCGGACAGCGTCGAGGGACGGAAGGCCCAGTTCACCGACCTGTTTTACGGCACCGACGGCGGTCCCACCGACGACCAGCCGGAGGAGTTCATCATCCACCGCGACACGATGATCGTGCTCTGTTTCGAGAGGAACAGTTCCTTGAAGAAGGAAGTGAAGCGCGTGCTGCTCGACCGCCTGAAGTGAACCCTACCCGTCCACCACGTACCAGTCGCCGTCGAAGAATTTCACGTGCAGGGACGCCGACGCGAAGTTCTCCATGAACTCGAAGACCACCTCTGGGGCATGGGCTTCCCTGAACTCCCGCGCCTCCGCCTCGGTAAGTATCTCGAAAGCGTGCCAGATGGCGCTCTCGGCGGAGTCCGCGTTCACCTTCCCGGTCCAGGCGTAGGGCTGCGCGTCGGCGCATGTCGGTTCGATGCCGGTGCCGGTGCGGGGCACGTGCACCAGGACCTGGCGCTCCGCGGAGAAATGCTCGAAGCGCTGGAGGCCCAAGGTCCACCGGAGAAAGTTTCCCCCGGTTTCCTCGCCGAAGACGGAAAAGAGCGGGAAACGCCCGTCCGCCATCCGCTCCTTCACGTACTCCGACAGTTTCTTTTTTTGTTCAGTCATGGTTTATTGCGCGGGGCGCATTTCAATGAGGGCGCAGCTTTTGCGGGGAAAGCAACCATTTTCCGCCTGCGCCGCACGGTTTTTTGTGCGATAGTGAGGCACCAGATACGGCCCCGCTCCATCCCGGGGCTTATCGGCATCTTCACGTCGCCCTTCCTGCACGGGAGCGTGGTGCACCTGGCGGCGAAGTGAGCACGGCGTACGATAGTGCGAATCGGGATTCATCAACTTCATGCAGCTGCCGGTATCGAACATGACGGCGTCGATCGACTTTCAGGTCTCGCTGCGGTACGTCACTCCCCATTTCAAGATCGAGCTGGGCGGGGACCTGAACATGGTGTATTCCGATATTTTCAACTACACGAGCCTGGACCGGGACCTGCCGTACCTGGACAGCGACGGCACCACGGTGAAAACGCTTCCCGCGGGGACCGACATCACCGCCGACGCCACCCTGTGGGAATTTTTCTGGGGAGTGAACATCATGGCCTGCGCATATTTTTAATATCTTGGCGATAGCTTTCATCCTATGGCGGGAGAATTCCGGATCTCAGGAATTCTTACCGGGCGTGTGGCGATTCAGAACAGCCCGGTGGCGGCAGAATCCGCCCTGATTCTTTTTTGTGTTCATTCCCTTGAAAAGCATTAAAGGCAGATACTGTGATGACTATATTTTAAGATTAAAACAGCCCCGTGCTTCTATCTCTTTCGTAATTTTATACGGCTTGTTGCATCTGCAGAGAATGTAACCTTTAATAAGGGAGTCAGCCCCGTAAAAAGATTTCAGTCTTTCAAAATTGGCGGCGTCTTTCAGGTCGGGAACCTCTTTCATCTTTGCCTCAACAGCAATAAACCTTCCTCCTTTTTCTACAAGAAAATCAACCTCATGACCGCTCTGGTTATGCCAGAACCAGATCTCAGGTGTAACCATCCCGTTCTTCTGAAGGGACCTGAAAAGCTGGTTAAAAACATAGGTCTCCCAGATGTTGCCGGCCAGGGGAGAGAGAACAGCGTCGCTCCAGGATGTTATTCCCAGAAGATGGGTCAGCAGTCCTGTATCGGTAAAATATACCTTCGGTGATTTAATCAGGCGTTTTCCCAGGTTTCTGTAATATGGTTCCAGCAGGAGGATGATATGCGAAGTCTGAAGAATTGAAATCCATGATTTTGCCGTATTCGGCGATATGCCGGTATCCCTTGCCAGATCGGAATATGACAGCAGCTGAGCGGATCTTACCGCCAGCACCCTTATGAAGCGGTTGAAATCCCTGAGGCTGCTGACGTTCATGATGTTTCTCACGTCCCTTTCAAGGTATGTGTTGATATATGAAGAGTACCACAGGCCGATGTCGGATATATTGTTTCCATGTATTGCCGGATACCCACCTTTAATGATATATTCTTCCTCGGTAATTTTTTTTTCTGCAGAAATTTCATCCGACGAAAGGGTCATCAGGTTCAGTACGGCGCAGCGGCCTGCCATGCTCTCGGAAGCCTTTTCCATGAGACTGAAATGCTGTGATCCTGTTATTATGAACTGGCCGGTTTTTTTATTCGCATCAGCTGAGATCTTGATATGACGGAAAATTTCCGGCGCGTACTGGGCCTCGTCAATTATCACGGGAAGGGCCAGGTTTTTTATGAAATCTCCCGGGGATGTCTGGGCCTGAAGGGCAGCTGAAGGGTCATCAAAAGACACATAATTAAAATCAGGGAAAAGGTGTTTCAGCAGGCTGGTCTTGCCTGTCTGCCGCGCTCCGGTCAGAATGAGTACCGGATAATCCTTGAAACTTTTGGCTACCGTTTGATTAAAATATCTTGAAATCCACATGCGACATTTTTGCAGTGATATTACAAAAATGTCAAGTATTAATATGCGGGGAAAAGTTTCCATTCCTGAGCGTGGTTCCTGCCGACATGAAAGCCGTTATGAGAAACACACTTCGGGGAAAACAGCCGCGTCCAGTGCAATAAAGCCCGCTTCGAAAGGCTTAACGGATCGCCTTGAAGGTGGATTTTAATTCAGCGCACAAAAAACAGCCATATTCCCATTCCCGACTCGTGGTAGGAGCAGTTGCCGTTGGCGGTGCAATCGCTCCACCCATAACGCGGGTTGGAAATCCCTTCCCAGAATGAGTGGGACATGTTGTTGAGGATCGTGGTTTCGCCATACGGGAGCGAGTTGTAACCGGCCCCGCTTGAGGTACACCCGGAACACAGTACCGTATCATCCACGCTGCCCCATGGATTTGTCCCCTGTGTGTATGGCTGGCTCATGTTATCGGGAGACCAGCCCACGTTGGGAGTCACGTAGGCTCCGCCGTATCCATTGCTGTTGCTCTGCACGTACAATGTGTCACCGGATTTGCGGGTAAAGGTGCGGGGGTCAGAGCTGTTCGTGAACCACTGGATGAACAGGTTGCCTTGGTATATCCCCTGGCGAACCAGGCTGTAATCGCTGTTCTTGGCGCTGGCACCGTAATTGTTCGCATAATTGTACATTTTAGCAACAATCCATGTTTCAGTTGAGACAGCCGTCATCTTCCTGCAGAAAGTTCCATAATTGAGCGATTCCGAATTATTCCACGTGGCGGTGGTGCGAGCCGGAGCCTCGCGCTCGAACACGTAGTTGTCGTCGCCGTTTTTACGCGCCTGGAACGCGTAGCCGTTGGCATTGTAGAGCGTCTCGGCGGGGACGTATCCCTTGGTAAGAGAAGCGCAAAGTGTCCATCCGCCTCCGTCTGTGCTCATGTCGCACCATACCCTGAAAGGAGCTGAACCGCCCTCCCCATCCGGATCTATGGTGGCCTCGCCGCTTGATGTTTCGGGTAAGTTTTCCAGCAGGTCGGCGCAACTCACGGGATATCGGCACGTAACGCCGTCACCGATCATGCCCGGCGGGCAGGAAGCGCAGGAATGGCAGAGACCGTCGGGTGGGATGGCGGTGCATTCAACGCCTTCGTAACAGGGATTGGGACTGCATGGATCGATTCCCGTGGTGAATTTCCATGAGTAATTGGCTTCCAGGTGGTTGCCGTCCACATCTGAAGCGCCGGGGGTAATGGTAACGGTATACTCGATCAGGTAAGCGAGGGGATCAGCGGGTATGAAGGTGGCTACGCGGTTTTCATACATCACGGTTCCTTCTACAGTCGATACGGGACCATCTTCAAGGATGAACGTGTCTGCTGTTATCGTGTCCGGGTTCATATCCCTACTGAACGTGGCTGATATCTGGGCATTCAATCCGATACCTGTTGCATCGCTCGTCGGGTCCATGGATATAATTTCGGGAAAGTCGCTTTCACCGGTGTCCGATGAACCCCCGCCGCCGCAGGCAAGCATGATGGCCATGGCCAGAAAGAGTGCATGTTTAAATATGGTTATCTTCACGGTTCATCCCCTCCATGTGCGCCGAAGAATATGTGTTTGATGTTGTTGTATATTCTGAAAAGTGACGTCCTCTTTTATTTTACAAAAGGACGGGAGACCTGCTTCATATGGAATTATTATCGCAATACTGTAGTGATTTTCCATGAAATGGAGTAGAGTGAAACAATTACGCACGAGTCAACATTTTTTTATTTCCGACGAGGTAACGAAAATCGTGAGTCAAGGCCCCCTCTTCATTGGCCTGAAGTATCACTTGAAGAGGTAGTATTCCCTTCGCATCCGATACCACACCCGCTCGGTATTATAGCCGTGCACTGCAGAATGATCCATTTCCACTACGCAATCCGGGCATTTTTCTGTATAATAATAAAACTGTTTTCGATCTCCGCCTTCCAGGTGGCGTTAGTAATCTTTGGAGCTTCTCCCCGGCCCCACCTGCAATACCGGATCCAACTCCGCGCTCTCCATCTCCGGCCATGCTAACTCATTCCAATTGAGATACGAATAGCCCCCGAGGCCGACCTGGAATGCATGCCCATTTTCCGGTACAGAAATGAGCATGGAAACCATTATAAAAATAATACCCGCCATGACAAATTTCTTCATACACTCCTCCTGTCTCCGCGGATGATACCATCAAAGAAAATTAAAAATTATACAGCACTGACATGGTTACTCCATAGTAATAGTCATTTGCCAGTTCGGGCATGTCCTCCGAACCTCCTCCAAAATACTTAATAGCCTGGAAACGCCCCCCCAGGGAGAGTGATACACCAAGGGGTTCCACGTAATACGATATTGCTGAGGTCAGGTTGGTTCCCAGCCCGTTATAGGTACCGCTAATCGAGTTTGAATCATCTGTATTAATATCACCTGCAGGATCTGAGAAGGGGACTGGCAATCCAAAATTCATTTTAACATAGACCAACGACGCGCTCAACGCCATTGATGTCCCCCTCGCCAACGGAATGATCGTGGTTACCCCCGCCCCCGGCGAAAAGTTGCTTTCACTGTGCAAGCTCACTCCAT
Source organism: Spirochaetota bacterium (assembly GCA_017998375.1). Lineage (GTDB taxonomy): Bacteria > Spirochaetota > UBA4802 > UBA4802 > JAGODF01 > JAGODF01. Next base: position 12,631 of record JAGODF010000040.1, on the reverse strand, counting down.
CCAAGCCGTCTTGAGTCATGTACGTTGCGGGAGCAACATCATTAGATGTATCGTTCTGAGTCTGATTCATCTTGTACAACTTAATACCCCCAAAAAGGCGAACAGTGTTGGTCAACGCATAAGTTACCGAGAAGTCAACATCAATACGGAAGAATTTGGTTTCAGTTTTTAAGACAAACGGCCCGTTAGGCAGAGTGCCAGTATCTACGTATTGCGAATAGGACGCGCTGGATGGATTCGTTGTATTCTGCGCGATTACCAGGGTAAAGCTCCATTTGTCAAAGCATCGAACCGACACAATGGGACCCCAGAGCAGAAGCGGATCCATCTCGAAATCATCCAGCTCGTTCCGAAACAGGGGGTTCCACCACGCATAAAATCCATACATGCCGACGCTGTAATCCGCCGCGGGAAGCTCTGCAGGAACCGCGAGGGAGAATGCTGAAGCCAGGAGCAACACTGCCACATAGAGCATGCGTTTCATATTGTTCTCCTTGTTGCAATGAAACTGATAGCGAATATTTTTTCAAACTTTTTACACATGGTAAAATCTTGGAAATGGCAATCATGACTTCAAGCTCATGAACACACATCCATCCTGGAATGGAGTTCCACAGAGTATAAGCACCGTTATAAAATTATTCGACTATAATACCATTGAATCTCCAGCCAAATGCTCCATGACGGGAGCCCTTTTGATTGACTGAATAAATAACTACCAGCCTCCTTCATGGAACAAACCTTCAATTTCAGCATCGGTTAGTGCACGATTGTAGAGACGAATGTCATCCAGAGCTCCTTCAATTGTGGAACTGACTTCATTCGGCTTTCCAATTACCGCCGTGCTTCCTAGAATCGTATTAATCGATCTGGAATTACTTGATTTCAATGCTGCATCAACATATATCTTGGCATTGGTACCATCATAGAGTACAACAACATGATGCCACGTATTATCAAGACACTGGTCTGAGGCAATTTGAGTAATAAATCCTCCATGGGGATCCCAGCCTAATTCGTTGATTTCGGTGGCATATATTGAGAAGTCAGCCCACAAATCACTATTTCCATAAAAGAAAATACAATTATAATCAGCGGCAGTCGGGTTATTTGCTTTTACCCAGAAAGAAAACGCGCGAGGGCTCGCACCAGTTGGAAATCCAGAAGCTGATGAAAGCACGATTGTATTCGCTGCGGCAAAAGTGTATGCACTATTCGAATTGCCGTGTCTGTCGGAACTGAGTACGGCTCCGTTTACTGTACCATTATTTCCGCTACCCCCAGTATCAATCGCGTTCCCACTAAACAACCATTCACTGACAAGACCGCTTCGCGTTACCCCCCAATGAGCATAGAGTGTAGTATTCGAAGGCTTATCCCAGTTTCTGGTACTCACCATAGCATCAATAATGTAATCATAGTACTGGATTCCTCCACTTGCCGCATCCCAGTAGCCTGCAAAGGTATAGCCTGCCCTCGAAGGCGCACTTGCTGTCGGCATTGCCGATCCGTATGTAACTGTCACGTTATCTGACCCGCCGGTCCCGTCCTGTTTGTCAAAGGTCACTGTATACTGATTCCCCGTCCACTTCGCCCAGAATTCTTTATTTCCGGTAGAACCAGTGGGTATTTCAGATACCCCGCTTCCCGTCAAATCCGCATTATTATACCAGCCGCCGAAGGTGTAATTCGTCCTTGTCGGCGACTGAAGGGTAATTGTCGGGGTATCCACCGAATAACTTGATGGATTACTGGAATGATTATCTCCGCCGTTGAGATTATACGTTATGGTATAACTGTCCGTAGACCACCGCGCATACAGAGTTGTATCCGCCGCCTTATCCCAGTTCTTCGCACTCGACATGTCTGCGTTGTAGTATTGAGTGCCGCCGCTTATCGCGTCCCAGTATCCCAGAAAAAGGTACCCGTCCCGTGCCGGTGCGGTTGCCGCTGGCATTGCGGAATCCACTGTCGCTATAACACTGTCCGAACCGCCTGTTCCGGATTGTTTATCGAAAGTTATTGTATATGAATTATTTACATCACTGTTGCCACCGCCATCGTCACTGCATGCCGTAAAGGCCAGCACTGCCGCGACCAGCAAAAGTGACAAAAAGCTGAAGAGTTTCATAAAATCCTCCTGAATAGATGTTTTCTAAATGGACGAATGGATTTTTTTTTAATACTACCCGTCACGACAGGTGGGACCAGTTGATACGTCTATACGTGCTGAAAAGAAAAGCATCCTGCGAACCGTCTCCCTGAAGAATAATCAATATGTTTTCCGAATAAGTCAACAAATATTTAATATGATCACTAACGATTATCGTGATATACAAAAAAATGGTGGTGTTATGAAAATAGTGATCTCGGCGTTTTGTGCATCTTTTGTCTTGTGAATTAACTTCTTCCCCGGGGATCACCTGCCCTGGCATCGTGTTGAAAGCGGACGAATGTTAAATCACAGATGGCGCGATCGGTCGATCTCGCCGGCAGTGTCACACACGGACATGTGCTGATCCCTTCGACAAGTTCAGGATGATCTCTGTCGCATCAGCCGAGTATTGAGCGGAGGGATGTTGGTGAAGAGCGAGTGGTGAATGGTGAAGGGGACGTCATTGTCTCACGCGAAAAAGATAGATGTGGAGTCCCACATGGCGCCGGCATGTGACACCGGAACACGGGGCCGATATCACCCTCCGCCGCCCGCCCTCTCTATCCTCGTGTGCACCATCCGCCAGGTGAGGGGCACCAGAACCAGCATGCCTATCGCCCCCGGCGGAAAATGCAGCAGCATCAAGTTGAAAAGCCCGTGGAGGAACACCGCGAGCAGCCAGGCCCGTGCGACCACGAAGCGCGCACCATCCGCCGTCTGAAGTCCCATCGCGTAGCCCCAGAGCGCCGACCAGAGTGCGTGGCCCGGCACGGTGAGGAGCGCCCGCACCAGGTAGAGCTTCCAGATCATGCCGATGGCCCATGCGGGATCGGAAATCCCCAGGGCTAGCTGCGGCGCAAGGTACGCCGCGACGACCGTGTAGATGTTCTCCGCCGAGGCGAATCCCAGCGCGACCGTCACCGCGCAGACGATGCCCGCCATGGGGCTCACTGTCCTGCCCAATCGGCGGGTCACCCCGGCCACCACCGCGAGCTTGAGCGACTCCTCCACCACCGGCGCCGCGATGATCAGCAGGAGAATCGTCCTGCCGCCGGCGGCCTTCTCGGCGAGGACCGCCGCCGGTACCGCCAGCGCGCCGGCGACAAAAAGGCGCACCAGCGGCAGGCCGCTCACGGGCCCCGATTTACCCTTCGCGATGAAATACCAGAGCCAGAAAAGTCCCGGAGCCAGCGCCAGCGCTGCGAGGGCGATAATGTCCATTCCCCCAACCATGTACGCATGTTTACCCACGCCGCCGATTTTTTCATCGATTTTTCCGGAAAAAATTTAATTTTCCGGCAGTGGGAATCGTACATGAGGGGGGATGCCCGATACAGGCGGCCCCGGCACGCAACTCACCGCGGGAGGCGCCATGACACCATGTGATACTATCAGGCACGCCCTTGCCCTGGCCGTCATCTCGGCGCCGGGCCAGCGCGGCGTCTGGGAACTTCTCGAGAAGGAGGGGCCGGAGGAAATATATCGAAGGTCCGTCAGCGCCCATCCTCCGGCAACGCAGGAGTTTATAACCTGGCGCTACCCGTACCCGCCCCTCGGCGCCGCCGGCGCGATACTCGACGCTTGCGCAAAAAAGGGCGTCGCCGTCATCGACTACTGGCATCCGGACTATCCTCCTCTTTTAAGGGAGATACAGAATCCGCCGCTGGTACTCTTCCTCCGGGGAACGCTCCCTGCCGGTGAATTCTTCTCCATCGTGGGGACGCGGGCGTCGGACCTTGCATCGTCGCGCACGGCGCGGCACTTCGCGGCGGCGCTTTCCCGCGCGGGCTTCGCCATCGCCAGCGGCATGGCCACCGGCATCGACCGCGCGGCGCATCTGGGAGCGCTGGAAGCCGGCGGCGCCACCGTCGGGGTGCTCGCCAACGGCATCGACATCGCCTATCCCGCGTCCAACCGCGACGTCTTCGCGGAGATCGTCTCGTCGCGGAACTCCTGCGTCGTCTCGGAATATCCGCCGGGGATACTCGCCGGCAAATGGACATTCGCCCGGCGGAACAGGATCATCAGCGGGCTCTCGCGGGGCACGCTGGTGGTCAAGGCGGGCGACAAAAGCGGCGCGCTCATCACGGCGCGGTGCGCCGCCGAGCAGGGGCGCGAGGTCTTCGCCTGCCCGGGGCCGGCACTGGACGACGGCTACGCGGGGTGCCATCGCCTCATCAAAAGCGGCGCGGTCCTTGCGGCGACGCCGGAGGACATCCTGCGCGAACCGGGATTTGTCATTCCCGGCGTATTGTTCCAAACATTGCAGAAGTTACCGGACGCGGGTGGCGCGCCGGAGCGGGGGAAGCGCGGCGGCACCGCGGCGGTTCTTCCAGCCAGTGCTGTATCGGCCATTGACGCCTATGCGCCGGGCACGATCGAAAGAAGGATACTCGACCTGGTGGCGCCTTCAGCCATCGTCGACGAACTCATACGCGCCCTGGGAGTGCCGGCCGCCGAGTTCCACGAAAAATTGAGCATTCTGGAAATCGAGGGAGTCGTGAGGAGAACGGGAAACATCGTGAGCATCGGCTGATAAGTGTGGCGCAGCGATTAAGGCCTGTAATCCAGCATGAGCTTCGCCAGGTACTTCGACTTCATCTGACTGTTCGCCATGAGCCGCTTCACCGGCGGCAGTTTCAGGATGGCGCCCAGGATCGCGGCCATGGCGCGGTGGCTCGCGAGCGCCTGGTTGTCGAAGATCAGGTTCTGGAGCTTGCCCCGCTCGATCGCCATGAGCACCACGCGGTGGATCGAATTCACCGGCGTTATCACCCTCTCCTCCCGCGACTCCAGCCGGAGCGCGCCGGCGGCGCAGGCCCGGACGCACACCCCGCAGCCGAGGCAGATCTGCGCGTTCAGCGCGGCCTTCCTGCGCTTCGGCTTCCGCGGATCGTTCGCGGAGACCAGCGTCATCGCCTCCACCGGGCAGGCGTCCGCGCACTTCCCGCAGCCGGTGCACTTCGTCTCGTCGAGCCGCGGAATGAAGTTGGTGGTGTGCACCGGGCTGAGCAGCGCGAACCGGCGCGCGGCGATCATCGCCTCGCAGCAGCAGCCGCAGCAGTTGCAGATGAAGTTCACGCCGTTCCGCACGTTGTCGCCGAACTGGACCAGGTTGTGATCGTACGCCTTCTCGAGAAGCTTCATGCATTCTGAAACAGTCACCGCCCGGGCATGGCCGTGCTTCGTGAGCGACGCCGCGGACGTGTTGAAGGTCATGCAGATGTCCATGGGCGCCGCGCACTCGCGCCCCACGTGCTGCATCTTGTGCCTGCAGTAGCAGACGCCCACGCCGATGTGCGACGCGGTCCGTATCACGTGGCTGGCGCGCTCGTAGTCCAGCACCCGCAGGGCGTTCTCGTTCGTCAGCACCGGCTCGTTCACGAAGACCCTGCCGAGCTGCGTCTCCCCCTCGGTGAAGAGGTTCTTTACGAAATCCTCCTCCACGTTAAGATACTGGTAAAAGAGCTCGCCCAGCGCCTTCTGGTCGATGTCGTCGCGGATCCGCATCATGGAAAACTCGAAGAAGCCCGCCATGGGCGGCGGCAGCGTGTAGGTGCCGTCCATGTCCAGGAGGAGCGCCCTGCCGGCGAGTTCCTCCAGCACGCGCCGCGCGGCGGGCACGTCCGTCTTCCACGCGCGGGCCGCCGTCTCCGCGGTGAACGGTTTTATCGGCAGGAGCGACACGAGGCGCGCCTCCTCCTCGCTGAAGAGGATTTTCAGGATGGAGAAGAGCAGCTCGCCGGGCGGTGCCCCCTGCGGGAAGAGGTTCAGCCTGTCGGAGAGCCTCTTGTACGCAGACATGTTCGCGTGGTGCGCCATGCGAGGAAAGATACCCTATCGGGACGGCCGCGTCAAGCATTCGTTTTATATATAGAACTTTCACCGCCCGGCCCAATCCGCTTCAGAAAAAACTTTGCCTTTTCAGGGAAGGCAGAGTATTATTCATATCATCGAATAATCATGGCGGTATCGAACAATGAAAGCACACGGTTTTTCACTACTGCTCGCATGCTCCGTCGTCTTTCCTTCATCCTGCTACATCTACTTCACCAGCCCGCCCTTCACTTCATCCGAAATGCGCATGGACGAGGATCTCCTTGGCACATGGGAGCGCGCCCCGGAAAGCCCCCGCGATTTCTCGGCGAAATACCGGTTTACCAGGAGGAGCGGCACAGTGATGGACGTTTGGGGTGAAAGCGATAATTTCCTCGCCGTCACCTGCCGCGTGGGCGCCGCACGATACCTCATGGTGTGGGATCCGGACGACAAGGTGACCGACGCGCCGAAAGAGTTTCCCGGTCCCTATTACACGATCATCCCCTACACCGTCACGGGCGACAGGTTCACGTTCCGGGTTTTCGACCTGAAGAAATTCGGGAAGCTTTTCCAGGAAAAGAAGCTCAAGGGATTTTCGAGCGGCGGAGGTCAGTGGACGCCGCCGTCGCTCTACGTCACGTCGCCGCCCTCGGAGGCGAGGAAGGCGATTGAGGAAAAAGGCTTCGATTATTATTATATTGCCGGTGAGGGGGAATGGAGCTACCGCAGGGTGAAAGAGAATTAGGATGATGCGATCAGATTGAACCGAAGGCGCGAAAGCGCTTTCGCGCCTTCGTCGTCACATCCCGCCGGTGATGATATCGTAATCTTTCGGCGAGAACGCGGCTTTCAGCTTCTTCCTCACCTCGACCAGGAGCTCTTCGTGCAGTTTGAAATCGAGCTCCTCCGCTTTCCTGAAGGCCTCCGTCTTGGCCATGATGTACGGCTTGCGCTTCTCGAGAATCGGCTGGCGCTTCTCGAAGGTCCACGCCACGATGTCCAGGAACTTCCCCTTCGAGGGATGTTCCGCGCCCAGCCGCATGTCGAAGATGAGCCCCGCCTGGACGAGCATCATCTCCTTCTCGAACCGGAGCTTCTCCGGCCCCTCCAGCGGGGGACGCCCGCCCATCTTCGCCACGCGCTCCTCATACAGGCGGGCGTAGCGCTCCGCAAACTTCACCGGCTCCCGCGACAACTGATCCCTCACGGGCTCCGCGTGCTTCGAAGCGTCCCGGTCCGGGAACTGGAGTATCTCGGTGAACAGGTTCAGGGCCGGCGCGTCGCGGCCCTCGCCATTGGCGGCGGGCTCGTTTTTGCAGCCGATATCGCCCATCATGAAAACCAGTATAGTGAGGGCGATACACACGCCCTGTGTACGGCTGCTTCGGTTCGCGCGGAATGCCATATCATCCTCCATGCCTCACTTCTGCTCCTGCTCCTCGGGCTCCGGGTAGTAGCCCTTTGGATCGCCGTAGGTCTTTTTGAAGATGCTCACCTGGTCCTCCGTCATGGTCTCCTCTTCGGAGATGGCGTAGTCGTCTTTGGAGAGGTTGTCCTGCGGCGGAGTCTGGTCGCGGGTGTCCAGTGACTCGGCCATGTCCGGCGTAAGCCCCATGGCGGCGGCGAGGCTCTCGCCCTTCTCCATGTTGAACATCTTCCTGTATTCCTCGTCGGTAAAAATGGAGGCGTATTTATCGGCCACCTCCTTGAAGTGGTTCTCGAGCTGTTTGAAAAGCTCCTTCCGGTTCAGATCGCCGCCGAGAAACTGTTTGTTCAGGGGTTGCCGCGCGTCGTGCGACCAGCCGACGATCTCCAGGAACTCCTTCTTCTTCGGATGATCGGGCCCCAGCTGGAAGTCGATGGTCAGGGCCGCCTGGTCCAGGAGGAGCTTCTTTTCGTCGCGCTGGTCGGGGGGCAGCATGCCGAAGTTCTCGTACAGCCGGTCGATCTTGTCTACCAGCGCCTTGTACGCGGGATTGTCAGCGCCCGCGGTGAGGTCGGTGCCCGAATTTCCGCCGAAAGCGCTTCGGAGCCAGCCCACGATCCCGGAGCCGAACCAGGACGATTCCCCCTGCCGCGTGCTCTGACCCCTGGCAACGCGCGCCGCCGCCACCATGTCCGGATCGGGCCGCGCGGAAAAGTATGCCACCGCGATCATGGCGACAACGCCCGCCGCGGCAATGAGTATCACTTTATTTTGCTTGTTCATTCTTCATCTCCGGGATTTCTCACGCTGCGCAACAGGCCCCGCTTTCACAGTTATAGTACCCTGGGCGGGATGATATATCAACCCTTTTCCCTGGCTTTTTATACGCATTCGCGGGGGCCCCGGGGCTTTGGGGGCTCTGACCCCTCTAATCCGAGGCTCTGACCCCCCAATACAAGGCTCTGACCCCTCTCCCAGGCCTCCTCTGCCGGGCGCCCCATGAAAAAGCCCTCCATGCCGGAGGGCTTTTTCATCATCATATTAGATAGGACTTACCGTGACCAGGGCCAGCGGCCGCAACCGACGTTGGAGGTGGATTTGCAGAGCGACCATCCGCCGCCATAGTATCCGTACGCCAGCAGGCTTGCCCAGCCGCCCAGGATATTGTTGTGATTCATGCGCTTGCCGAACGACGCGAGCCCGCGGTTGGTCTGCATATGGCAGACGCCGGTTACGCCGTATATGATATAGCAGGGGCTCAGGGGGTTGTTGCTCGCCCGCGCCCTGGAGGCGCAGCGCTCGCTGGAATTCGCCGCCCCGTAGGTGTCCCACATGCGGGTGCCGCCGGTGGAGCTTGACTGGATTCCCCAGCCGTTGATGGCGTAACAGTCACTGGTGCCGTTCAGGCAGAAGTAGGTGTGATCAAGCCTGATGGAGTCCCACAAAATTGTGAACGGGCTCCTGAAGGCGCTTCCATAGGTGGTTTGTGCGTTTGCGTCCATTGATAAAAATACTAACCCCGCTACGACCAACATGGTCAATAATACAACTTTTTTCATGTGATCCTCCGCGATTTATTTATATGTGCTGATATAATTTACGACCTACCGGACGGTTTTGTCAAACGGAATCAGTATTAACCATGGACATGTCTGTTTTTGAGAATGAGTATGCATGAAAATGAATGAAAACGAGGCGTATCGGGCTGATATTTCTTCAAAATGAAGTTTTATTATCAAAAAACAACCCAAATGGGTCTTTTATTAACAAAATATCCATCATCACCGCTTGACACTTCGCCGATGTTCAGGTACAATATTTTGCTTGATTTTATCTATAATCAGCGCCTATTCTAATTTTTCAGCGAATCCCCCCGCCACAGGAGAATCCCCATGGACTGGCAATCGCTCATCCGTTTCACGCGCCTCAAGGGCCTTTCCAGGAAGTTGACTTTCGGGATTTCCTCCCTGCTCTTCACAATTATCATCATCATGGGGATCGTGATATACATTAATACGCGGAGCAGCATCAGGACCAGATTCGAGCGGGACCTACGGAACACCAACGACCTGATCCATGACATGACGGTCACCGCCGTCAATACGTCCATCAGGACCCACCTCTACACCATCGCGGATAAGAACCGGGAACTGGTGAACCACTATTACCAGCTCTACAAGAAAGGAGACATGGGATACGACGCTGCCATGGATTCCATCCGGCGCATCTTCCTCTCCCCGGCCTATGGACGGATAGGGTCCACGGGATACCTGGCCATCATAAACGGGTACGGCCGCACCGTGGTCCATCCGAAGGTCCGCGTGGGGTACGATTTCAGCGGATTCGAATTCATGCAGCGCGCCCTGGCCATGAAGGACGGCTACCTGGAGTATAAATGGAAGAACCCCGACGAAACCGAGGAGCGTGAAAAGGTCGCGTCACTCGCCTACTTCCGTCCCTGGGACATCATCATCTGGGCCGGCTCGTATAAAAACGAGTTCACCAACCTGGTTGATATCGGCGAGCTCAAGAAGCAGATCTCGGACATACAGATAGGGCGGTTCGGATATCCGTACGTGATGGACCTCACGGGCAAGCTCATCATCCACAGGGAGCTGGAAGGGCAGAACATCGCCGACTGGCGCGACGTATCCGGGCGCTACATCATAAAGGAAATGATCGCCGGGAAGAACGGCGTCAGCCAGTACAACTGGAAGAATCCCAGCGACCTGATGGCCCGCACCAAGCTGGTGCACTACAAGTTTATCCCCGAGATGAACTGGATCGTCGCCTCCGGCATCTACTACGACGAGCTGTCCGACCAGATGAGCGGCATCCGCTCAATCATCATCATCACCCTCTTCGTCTCGTTCATGGTCACCGTGGTCTTCGTCACCTGGCTGGTGTCGCGCCTCCTGGCCCCGCTCCGCGAGGTACAGGCCGTATCCGACCGGGTGGCCGAGGGATACCTGGACCGGACGGTGGAATGCGCCACCGACGACGAGATCGGCGAGATGTCGCAGCACTTCAACAGGATCGTGAAAAATTTCGGCGAGCTTCTGAAAAAGGTGAAGAAGACCGCGGACCTGCTCGCCGTCTCGATCCAGGACCTCAACGTGTCCACCCGCGAGGTCTCCTCCACGGCGAACCAGCAGGCGGCGTCTGTGAAGGAAATAGTCTCCACCATGGAGGACTCCGACGCGCTGTCCAAGAAGGTCGCCGCGCGCATCGACGAGGTCGCCAGGATCGCCAGGTCCACGAAGGAGTCCGTGGAGAAGGGCTTCGCCATCATACAGGGCAACTCCGGGAAGATGGACCAGATCCGGGACACGAACTCGGAGACCATCTCGGGCATCAGGGCGCTGGGCGTGCAGATTGAGAGCATCTGGGAGGTGGTGAACATCATCAACGGCATCGCCGACCAGACGAAGATCATCGCCTTCAACGCCGAGCTCGAGGCGTCGGCCGCCGGCGAGTCCGGCAGAAATTTCCAGATAGTCGCCAGCGAGGTCCGGCGCCTGGCGGACAACACCTTCGCCTCCACCGCCGAGATCAAGGCGAAGATCGAGGAGATACAGCGCTCGTCGGACAACCTGGTGCTGGCCTCGGAAAAGGGGACCGAGCGCATCCAGGAAGGTGCGGAGTCCACGCGCAGGCTCGGCGAGATATTCGAAGGTATACGGAGCACCGCCGAGACATCTGCCAGGTCCTCGGAGCAGATCGTCAGCTCGGTGAACCAGCAGGTCGCGGCGTTCGAGCAGATCCTCCTGACGCTGAAGCAGATATCGGCGGGCATCGACGAGTTCACCTCGTCGGCGAAATCGACGTCCGGCGCCGCGGAGAACCTCAAGAACATGGGGCGCGAGCTGGGGGAAATGCTGGGGAAGTATCGCATATAATAACTTACTAGCGGGGAAACGTATCATGAAACGAGCAATGGAAACGCTGGGGAAAATCGGATCGACGGTAAAGTACCGTCTCAACATCAGGTACAAGATCCTCGCCGGCGGAGTGGGCATCGCACTGGTCATAATGGTGAGCTTCGGCCTGGTGGGCACCTGCACCACCAGCGGCACAATCCGCAACATGGCGGAGAGCGACCTCTCACACATCACCGACAGCCTCCTGAACCTCTGCAACACCCACTACGAGATCAACCAGAACATCGTCAACTACAACCTCAACGTGGCCGACTACTTCGTCAACGGGCGCGCCAGGCTCCTCCGGAACGCCGCCCTGCGCGTTCCCGTGGAAAACCAGGTGAGCCACGACAAGGCCGACACGACCATCCCCTCCCTGTCCGTGGACGGCAGGACCGTCAACGGCGACTACTCCCTGGTGGACCGGATCACCGGCATGATCGGCGGCACGGTGACCATCTTCCAGGTGATGAAGAACCCGGACGGCCTCCTGCGCGTCTCCACCAGCGTGAAGAAGAACGACGGTACCCGCGCCACCGGGACCTACATCCCGTCGTCGTCGCCCGTCTACAGGGCGGTGATGACCGGCGAGACCTACCGCGGCACCGCCTTCGTGGTGAACGACTGGTACATCACCGCGTACAAGCCCATCTACGAGGGCACGGAGATAATCGGCGCCGTCTACGTGGGGGTGAAGCAGTCGGAGCTCGATATACTGAAGAAGAGCATTCTCTCCGTGAAGATCGGGACCAAGGGGTTCGCCTACGTGATAGACAACCACGAGGACAGCCGGGGAAAGTTCGTCATCCATCCCACCAGGAGCGGCGAGAACTTCTACGACGCGAAGGACGCCTCGGGGCGCCACTACGTGCGGGAAATGCTCTCTGACAGGAACGGGAGCCGCGTCTACAGGATCATCAACCCCGACGACAATTCCGAAAGCGACAAGTTCGTCAACTTCAGGTCTATCGACAAAATGGGCTGGGTGATAGTCGCCGAGGCGGACAACGACGAGATCTACGCGCCGCTCCGTTCCCTGCGGCGCATCATCTTCATCCTGAGCATCATGGCGCTCATCTTCATCGTCGCCGTGAGCTTCTTCTTCTCCGACTCCATCAACCGCGTGGTCAACCGGATGAAGGAGTTCCTGGGCAGGCTGTCCGACGGCGACTACAGCAGGGACATCCCGCAGCATGACATGGACCGCCACGACGAGTTCGGCGAGATGGCGGTGCTGTTCAACATGCTCATCGTCAACACCCGGGACCTCCTGACCAGGATCAAGCGCACCACGGAGGTACTCACCACCTC
>JAGODF010000039.1 GCA_017998375.1 Spirochaetota bacterium | reverse complement strand
ACCAGGAGCATGCGCGTTTCATCGTACACGGGCTTGAGCGCCTCGGGCAGTTTCAGGTGGTTCACTCCGTAGGGCAGCACCGCCACGGTGGTGCCGCCGCTTTCCAGCGCGGACTGGTGCGCCACCAGGTCCACCCCCCTGGCCAGGCCGCTTATCACCGGGATGCGGTGCGACGCCAGGATGCGCGCCGCCGTGAAGGCGACCAGCCTGCCCTTCTCGCTCACGTGCATATCGCCCAGCACCGCGGCGCCCCGGGCCTTCATGATCTCCCGGTTCCCGTGGACATAGAGGACCGGCGGTATGGTGTTGCCCATGGTTTCGTGGAGTCGCTCAGGGTACGAGTCCTCGAAGAACAGCACCGCCTCGAAGCCGGACTCCACGAGGGCGAAATAATCGTTTTCTATCCGTGACAGCGAGTTCCTGGCCGCCTCCACTGCCCCGGCGATCTTCTCGTTCAGGGAGAACTCGCGCTGAATCTCCGCCGGCTTCAGGTCGAACAGGTCGCGGAGCGAGAGCGCGGCTCCCGCAACCGCTTCGTGCACCAGCTTCAGGTTCGCCGGCCCCATGCCCTGCGCCTGGTCCAGCGCGATCCAGTATTTCGCGTCGCTCATTATCTTCGCTTCCCTGCGAGTTGATTCGCGATTCCCTTCATCGTCGATATCGATACCATGCCGGGCGCGTGAATGTCAAGCAAAAGGCCGGCGCGCGCCCGGCATCGCGCGGATTAATCCTTGACCGCCACCGGGTTGCCATGTCTCAATCGGCCGACAGGAGTACACACCGCGCAATCCCAGAAGGAGTGAAACCACGATGACACGAGAAAAGTATTACCGGCTGCTTTTCCTGTTCGCAGCGATATGGGCATGGCTGGTATCGGTGCCGTACGTTCTCGTCTACCGATACACATTTCCCATGGTCGGGATGCGGGTTCCCGAGAGCCCGGTCTGGTTCATCTTCTCCTGTCTGTGCGTCGCGACGTTCGGCCTTGGTTACTTCATAGTGAGCAGGGACATCGAAAAAAACCAGGGTATCGTCATAATCGGCACGGTCGGAAAGATCATGGTGTTCGCGCTCTTCCTGTACGGCACCATGGCGGAGGAGATATCTCCCCTCCTGATGATCAACGCAGTCGCCGATCTCGTGTTCGCGGCCCTGTTCGCGGAATTTCTCCTGTACGAAAGAAAGCGCGCCGAAGGTTCGGTTGCTGCGCACCGGTCCTGAGGGCACGCACAATGTCATTTTGCGACGACTGCCCCTTCGAGGAAAAGCTTCTCCTCTGCTGCCCGCGCTTTCCGGAAACCGGTGAGCAGGCGGAGTTGGTCGTTGACGGGGTGAGAATGTCGGCATGTCCGCACCTCGATGAACTGGGGCGTTGCCTCATATACGATACGCGGCCGAAGGGGTGCAGGGATTTCGAGTGCGACAGGATGCGCAACGGCGAGAAAGCCGACGGATTCAGGCGCTTTTATAAAGGTGTATGATACCGGCCGCCGGCGTGGAAAGCTCGCGTCCTAAAACGCCCCCAGCTGGCAGCGAGACACCCTGATGCCGAGCTTCTCGCAGGCGTTGGCCGCGTCCTGCCGCGCCATTTTCCGCGCGTCGGCGATGTTCCAGAGGTCGCGGCACGGTATCCTGCCGTCAACCAGCGCCGCGCGGATGTCGCGCTCAAGGTCCGCCGGCACCGATTCCGCGGCCTTCACCAGCTTCACGCCCTTCCCGAAGCCGAACAGGCCCAGCTGGCATTTCGAAATCTTCAGCTCCTGGAAATCGACGGCGCGCCCCACGTCTTCCGGCGCGACGTCCAGCCGCTTCGCTATCCCGTGTGCGGCGGCGCAGGTTATCAAGCCGTCTTTCGCGCTCTCCTTCACGGCGTCCAGCACGACCTGGGCCGGAGGCGCGGCGTTTCCGTGCTTCGCCCGGTAGTGTCCTTCATCCTGGTGGCTCATATCATACTCCTTCTTTTAATTCCTCCACACATCGCATGCGCGTTTGCATCGGCGCAAGCAAAAAACCGCACCCGCGGACGATCCTATTTTCATTGACAGGAGCCGCTCATCACGGACACTTCGGGCATCATATCAACCGGAGGCCCACCATGGAACAGGCCGTGCTCTTCGACGTGAAAGACCATATCGCCCTCATCACCCTGAACCGCCCGGAGCGGCGCAACTCCTTCAACCGTGCGCTCCTCGCCGGGCTCTACGACGCGATCGACGAGGTGACGCGCAACGACGACATCCGCGTCGCCATCATCACCGGAGGCGGCAAGGCCTTCAGCTCCGGCATCGACCTCGCGGTCCTCGGGAAGGAGAATCTCTTCGACCCGCGCGGCGACGGAAAGGAGTTCCCGGACGTGCGTGGCGCGTGCCGCAAGCCGATCATCGGCGCGGTGAACGGGCCCGCGGTGACGGGCGGCTTCGAGATCGCGCTCAACTGCGATTTCCTCATCGCCACGGAGAACGCGAAGTTCGCCGATACCCACGTGAAGGTGGGAATTCACCCCGGCTGGGGGATGACCCAGCTCCTCCAGCAGGCAGTGGGCCAGCGGATGGCGAAGCAGATGTCGCTCACCGGCGAGTTCCTCTCCGCGCAGGACGCGCTCCGCTGCGGACTGGTGAACGAGATTGTCGCGCCGGAACGCCTCCTGCCCCGCGCGTACGAACTGGCAGGGCAGATCTGCGCGGCCAACCAGGCGATGCTCCCGGTCATCAAGGGGCTCATCGAGTTCCGCAATCACGCCACCCTGGACGAGGCGTTCGCCAACGAACGGAAGGGGTTCCGCGGCTTCGTCGAGGCGGCCATGAAGATGATGGGCCAGCAGTAAAAAATGCTTGAATAAATAGTAATCATACATACAACCTTTCATATTGCAAATAGAGCGAATTGCCGCGGGCACGGCCTCCGCCCGCGGCGTCGGAATCAGGCATCAGCCTCACATACGTACGCCATTCTATTTGCGGCATACAAGCCCCGGGAGCGCAATGAAGCGCCTTGAAAGGAAACAGCGCGGCCCATCGGGATTTTTCGCTTCCATCGATAAGAGAAAATCCCATGAGGAGAAGGTCGAGAGGTTCTATTCCCACGGCTCGCGCCGGAGGGCCCGCGTCGCCGACGGTTTCCTGTCCTTCGGATACTGGGAGCGCGACACCAGGGACTATCACGCCTCCGCCGAGAACCTGGTC
Organism: Spirochaetota bacterium; assembly: GCA_017998375.1. GTDB lineage: Bacteria > Spirochaetota > UBA4802 > UBA4802 > JAGODF01 > JAGODF01. The sequence goes on along the minus strand of JAGODF010000039.1, from coordinate 14,983 downwards.
CGCTATTTCATCAGGGAGTCGAACATCGTCAATCCCTCCGCCATACTCAACGTCGCCTGCGGCAACGGCGCCGAGTCGCTCCGCTTCTACGAGTCCTTCAAACCCGGGAAAATGTACTGCATCGACATCACCGCGGACCATATCGAGAACGCGCGCGAGAAAATCGCGGGACGGAACGACCTGGCGGGCATCTCGTTCGAGAAAAGGGACGCGGCGGACACCGGCTATCCCGATGCCGCCTTCAGCCACGTGATCGGCATTGAGGGGCCGGCCCATTTCAACACCCGGCGCAAGTTCTTCGCGGAATGCCACCGCGTGCTCCGCGGGCGCGGTGAGCTCGTCCTGACCGACATCATCCTGAACGCGCAGAACGCGCGGCAGCGCTTCTTCCTGCCGTGGCTCACGCGGTTCATCTCGAAACACTGGCACATGCCCGAGGAAAACCGGGTGCGGATCTCCGAGTACCGGGAGCACCTGGAGGAGGCGGGTTTCGGCGAGATCAGCATCACACCCATCGGCGACTGCGTGTTCAACGGTTTCGCGAAAAACAACATCCGGCTTTCGTCCATTATAAGGGCGGTGCGCGTCCGGGGGCCGGTCGCCGGGCTGGGGCTGGCGGCGCTTTCCTGGTTCCTGGGGTACGGATACCGGATGGGCATCATCGATTACATCTTCGTCAAGGCGAGAAAAGGAGCGTGATACCATGACCGCAGCGGAAGTGCCGTCGAAGAAAAAAAGAATAGCCGTGTTCGCGATCCTCCTGGCGCTGATCGCGTTGTACGCGTCGTTCATCACCGCGGACATTTTCACCGGCAATTCGGGCAACCACTATTCGCGCGCCCTGAAGTACGCGACCATACTTCTCTGCCTGCTCCTGACGCTCCTCATCGGCAGGGACTGCCATGACAAGAAGGACCGGACGCTCCTCCAGATCGCGCTCGTCCTCCATGCCGTGGGCGACCTCTTCATGGGGCTCCTGGGGATGTTCACCCCCGCGATCTGCGTTTTCTTCGTGATGCAGGTCACGTACATCGCGCGGCACGGGCGCGAGTTCCGCGTGGACCGCAATGAAATCATCTCGGGGATACTGATACTGGGGCCGCTCGCCGGCGTGCTCGCCGCCGTATCGCCGATGCTCCTGAAGGCCGGCATCTTTCTCCCGGTGTTCATCTACTCGCTGACGCTCATGACCAGCGTCTGGATCGCGGTGGGCACCATCTGGCGCAAGTTCTTCCCGCGGACCATCGACTGGATTATCACCATCGCCATGATCGCCTTTTTCTTCTGCGACCTCAACGTGGGGCTTTACAACTCGCTCGGGAAGTCCGGGCACGCGCTGTTCGTCAACATGCTCGGCCTGCCCGCGGTCGCCGCTCCCGGCGCCGCGGACGCCTCCTCCGCGATAGGGCAGATCACCGTGATGATCCCCTACACGCTCCGCTCCATCATCGGCATCCTGGTGTGGATATTCTACCTGCCGGCGGTGGCGCTTCTCGCCTTCAGCGGCTACAGGCTCTCGTTCATCCGCTCCATCTTCCCCATCATACCGGTGCTTCCGGAGCCGGACGGCATCGCTCCAAAGGCAAAGGATTAGGCGGCTAGTGCCGGTCATGAAAAAACGGCCCCTTACATCGGCGTTGGTCCTTATCATCCTGCTCTGCGCGGGAAGGGGGGCCGCCGGGGCCGGAGTGAAAGACGGCTTCCTCGCGCTCGATGATCCGGGGAAAATGTACGAACTGACCGGCACCTGGAAGTTCATGCCCGCCGACAGCCCGGAGTACGCGCGCAGGGACTTTGATGATTCCTCGTGGGGTTCGATACGGGTACCCGGGGGCTGGCACATCCAGGGCCATGACTACGACGGTACCGCCTGGTTCAGGATGAAGTTCACCGTCTCCGGCGCGCTGGCCGGGCGGAACCTGAGGATCATCACGCCGTACATAGACCACGCCGCGGAGATCTTCCTGAACGGAACGCTCGTGGGCGGGAGGGGCCGCATCTCCGCCGAAGGAAAACTGCTGGAGTCCAACAGCCGCAACAGCGTCTACTGGTTGCGCGGCGATCTCATCGACGTCAACGGGCCCAACACGCTCGCGTTCAGGGTCGCGGGGAAGGCCGGTATCGGCGGTTTCGCCTTCGCGTATTTCCGCATCGGCGAGGCGGAGCTGATCCAGGACAGCTTCTACCGCTACGTGATCTCTATCTCGTTCATATCGTCCATTTTCATTTTCATGGGGCTGTATCACCTCCTGCTGTACTCCTGGCGGAAGAAGGAAAAGCACTACCTGTCATTCGGGATACTCGCCATACTCACCGGCCTCCAGCAGATGGCGATCAAGACGGTCGGCTTCTGGATCATCGACAACAACTGGGTGAACCTGTACGTCAACACCTTCGTGCTCGCGTCCTACCCGCTGTTCATCATGGACTTCATGCAGAAGTTCACAGGACTGAAGGTCGCCTGGATTTACCGGGCGGGCAAGTGGATCTCGATAGCGCTGGTGGCGGCGCTCACCGTCATCTTCGCGGGCCTGTGGATGGGCGGCGACATCTGGTCGAGGCTCTACGGGCTGTACTGGAAGCACGCGGTCCCCTCCCTGCTGCTGAGCATCTTCGTGTTCATGATCTACTGCCTGTACCTCTGCTTTGTCGCGGCGCGGAAGGGCGAACTCAGCGCGAAAATCCTGATTTACGGTATTTCCATCTACCTTTTCTCCATGATACTGGGGATGCTTTCGTACTTCAGCGTGATAAGCCTGGACATCATGTTCGAGTACGGGTTCCTCGGGATGATCGTCAGCATGGTCATCGCCCTGGCGCACAAGTTCTCCCTCGTGCACAACGAGGCCGACCGGCTCAACGAGGAGCTCGCCTCGAAGAACCGCGACCTGATGAAGATCGACCGGATGAAGGACGATTTCCTCGCCAACACCTCGCACGAGCTCCGCACGCCGCTGAACGGCATCATCGGCATCGCCGAATCGCTCGCCGAGCGGGCGGGTGCGGCGCGCGAAGGGAGCCAGCTGGAAAATATCAACCTCATCATCTCGTCGGCGAAGCGGCTCTCCAACCTGGTCAACGACATCCTGGACTTCTCCAAGCTGAAGAACAGGGATATCACCCTGAACCAGCGGCCCATCGACCTGCGCCAGGTCACCGAGATCGTGATCAGCGTGTCGCGCGCCCTCTCCGCCGGGAAGAAGCTGGAGATCGTCAACGCGATCTCCGAGGACTCGCCCTGGGTGCTCGCGGACGAGAACCGGATACAGCAGATCCTCTACAACCTGATAGGCAACGCGATCAAGTTCACGGACTCCGGCTCCATAACCATTTCCGCGAGCTTCGCCCCGCCGTATATTTCCGGCAACGGCATGGTGACGGTATCTGTCGCCGACACGGGTATCGGGATACCCGAAGACCGTTACGACGACGTGTTCAAGTCGTTCGAGCAGCTCGAGGGCTCGATTTCGCGGGAATACGGCGGAACTGGACTGGGGCTCAGCATCACCCGGCAGCTGGTGGAGCTCCATGGCGGAAACATCTGGCTGAAGTCGAAGCTGGGCGAGGGCACCACGTTTTATTTTACGCTCATGGCGGCATATCAGCCTTCCGGGGAGGAACTCCGCGATAGCGATTCCTCCATCAAACGCTACATTGCGCCGTCCACGGTTCCGGCAGCGGGCGATGATCTTCTTTCAGCCGGGGACACCGTGCCGTCTGTCTCTGTGAGCAACGGAATCACCATCCTCGCGGTGGACGACGAGCTCATCAACCTCCAGGTGATCCGCAACCTGCTCGGAGATAGGGGCTACACCACGATCGTGGCGCACAACGGCTTCGAAGCGCTGAAAGCCCTCGACGGCAACGTCCACCCGGACCTCGTCCTGCTTGACATCATGATGCCCCGCATGTCCGGGTACGAGGTGTGCAGGAAGATCCGCGAGCGGTTCGCGCTCTGCTCGCTCCCGGTCCTGATGCTGACCGCGAAAAACCAGGTGGAGGACATCGTGACGAGCCTGGAGATGGGCGCGAACGACTACATCATGAAGCCCTTCGACAGGAAGGAGCTCATGGCGCGCATCAACACCCTGGTGACGCTCAAGCGGGCGGTGGAACAGCAGGAGAAGCTGGCCAGCATCCAGAACGAGATCTCCATCGCCCGGGACATCCTGATGAACGCGCTGCCCGGCGCGAGCCCGCGGGACCCGCACTTCGACATTTCCGTGAAGTATCTTCCCATGGAGCGCATCGGCGGGGACTATTACGATTTCAACACCGTCCGCGAGGGCTTCCTCGGCATCATACTCGCAGACGTTACCGGCCACGGGATCCCGGCCGCGATCGTCGCGGGGATGGTGAAGACCGCGTTCAACGTACAGCGCGCCATCAGCGCCGACTGCGGGTCGCTCATCTCCGGGATACACCGCACGCTCAAGGAGAGCGCCCGGCACACGCTGCTCACCGCGGGATACCTGGAAATAGAAATCGCAACCGGCGTCCTCTCCTACGCGAGGGCCGGTCACCTGCCGCTCTACATTTACCGGCGGTCGGAGGACAGGATCATCGAACTGCGTCCGCCCGGTCGGATCATGGGCTGGAAGTGCGACCTCAAGTGCGAGATCGACACCGTCACCCTCGCCGGCGGTGACCGCATCGTGTTCCTCACCGACGGCATCACCGAAATACGGAACGACACGGGCGAGCTTTTCGGCGAGGAACGCCTGTACGGCTTCATGAAGGAGCACGCCGAACTGGGCGCCGGGGAATTCTCACGCGTGCTGATAGACGCCGCCCTCGCATGGGCGGGAAAAACCGGCGGAGACGACGACATGACGCTTCTGACGATCGACTACCGGGGGTGAGCCATGGGCACGCGCGCGCGCGAGACCACGCATGATACGTCCGATCCCGTCCTGGAACGGGATTTCCGCAAGGGGGAGATGAAGTGGCTGGGGCTGGATGATACCTGCCCGCCCGGCGCACTCACGGGCCTGGCGCTTTCCGGCGGGGGCGTCAGGTCGGCGATATTCAACCTAGGGATACTCCAGTCCTTCCACCGCCGCGGCCTGATGAAACATATCCATTACCTCTCCACGGTGTCGGGCGGCGGGTACATCGGAACCTGCTACACCTGGATCATGCACACGCTGAACGGAAAGGACAAAACTTGCGGGCACGCCGCCGCAGCCGGGGAAAAGCCGATAGGCGCCAGGGTTGTCGACTGGCTGAGAAACAACGGCAACTACCTCGCGCCCGGCGGCGGATACACGGTCTGGACGCTGCTGGCTGCGGTCCTGTCGGGGATACTCATCAACCTGGCGATACTGGTCCCGGTCTTTCTCGTGATCTTCCACCTGCTCCTGCTCCCGCTTCCCTTCTTCTTCCCCGTGGGCGCGCCGGCGCCGGTAATGACGGCCATCAACTCGGCGCTCATATACGTGAAGGCTGAAACGCTGATGCAGCTTCTCCCGCTGGTCTGCCTGATCGCTGGCGGCGCGTTCATTGTCGGCACGGTGTTCCAGGCGCTCACGTCGTTCGGATCTTCGAAAACGATGCGCAGGGCGCAGAACCGCGCCCGCATGCTGAACGGCGTGCTTCTTAAGATCACCGTCGCGTCGCTCGTCATGATATCCGTCCAGCTCGCCGCGGGGTGGCTTGCCACGCGGAACCTCCACGATTGCATCCACCAGATCGCCCTGGGGATCCAGGCGGCGGGATCCCTGTCGTTCCTGGTCTCTTTTTTCAAGGGGAGTGCCGGACCCGCGCGGAAGGCGGCGCTTTCCATTGTCTCCGCCGTGAGCTTCTTGCTGCTCGTCTTTGGCCTATTGCTGCTTCTCTACACCATGGCCGCGTCCGGCGACGTCCCGCTGGTCCCCGCGCTCGTCTGGCTGGGAATTTCACTGGTCGCGTCGCTCTTCATAGACATCAACAACTACTCGCTGCACCGCTATTACCGCGACCGCCTGCTGAACGCCTTCATGCCGTTCCGCGTCGCGGGCGCCTCCTGGAGCGACGCCGACGGGAGCGAGTTCCAGAATATCAGCCGCCGGCCCAAAAGCGAATTCCCGGTTCCCTTCCCCATCGTCAACACAGCCGTCAACACGATCGACTCGAACGACCCGAAGAACCGCAACCGCGGCAGCGATAACTTCGTGTTCACGCCGGTGTTCTGCGGCTCCCGCTCGACCAGATATCTGTCCGCGAAAGAGTATATCGGCGGGCACGCGAACCTGGCAACGGCCATGGCGGTGTCGGGCGCGGCCGTGGACCCGAACTCCATCATCACCCGGTCGAGGCCTCTCTCCTTCCTCATGGCGTTCTTCAACATCCGGCTCGGTTACTGGATCAGGAACCCGAAAAGGTCGTGCCCCCTCCTCGATTTTTCCAGGCCGATGGCGCAGTGGTACATGCTGAAGGAGATGCTCGGCTTCGGGCTGAACGAGGACCGGTTCAGCATCCACCTCTCCGACGGCGGGCATTTCGAGAACCTGGGCGTGTACGAGCTGCTCCGGCGCCGCTGCGGAACGATCATCGCCTCCGACGCCACCGCGGATCCGAAACACGAGTTCAGGGACCTGGGGAAACTGGTGGAGCTCGCGCGCGTGGACCTGGACACGGTGATAGACTTCACGCGGGGCGGAAAAAGCGCTGTGAAAAACGGCGGATTTCCCGTCGCGCCGGTGGTTACGGCGGAGATACGGTATCCCGCACGCGTCGGATTTCCCGCGTCCAGGGGAACGCTGGTCTACATCAACACCATGATGATGAAGGGCCTTTCCGCGGACATCCTCTCCTACAAGGAGCGCAATCCGGATTTTCCCGACCAGACGACCGCCGACCAGTTCTTCGACGAGGAGCAGTTTGAGGCCTACCGCGCGCTCGGCGAGGCCATCGGTGACCGCGTACAGGTATCGACCAGGAGCGGAAAAATTTCCATCACACAGTAAAACTCTCCCACCCATTCCGCTTGACAAAAGCCCATATCGCACTTAATATATGTATAGTGCATGATATGGACCCCATCCATTACAGGACCATCGTCCACGTCGACATGGACGCCTTCTACGCCGCCGTGGAACAGCTCGACCATCCTGAATACCGCGGACGCCCCGTCGTGGTGGGTGCCGACCCGAAAGGAGGCGGCGGCCGCGGCGTCGTTTCCACGGCGAGTTACGAGGCGCGCGTCTTCGGCGTCCACTCGGCGCTCCCCATTTCCACGGCGTACCGGCGCTGCCCGCAGGCGGTGTTCGTCCTGCCGCGAATGGAGCGCTACTCGGAACTCTCCGACGTGATCATGGAGGTCCTGGGTTCCTTCTCGCCGCTGGTGGAGCCGCTGAGCATCGACGAGGCGTTCCTCGACTGCACCGGGACGGAGCGCATATTCGGCCCGCCTGAAAAGCTCGGCGCTAAAATCAAATCGCGCATCCGGGAAAGGACCGGCCTCACGGCGAGCGTGGGCATCGCGTCGTGCAAGTCCGTCGCCAAGATCGCTTCCGATTTACAAAAGCCGGACGGCCTCACCGTCTGCCCCTTCGGCCGGGAACGCGAGTTCCTCGCGCCCCTGCCGGTCTCGCGGCTGTGGGGCGCCGGGAAAAAGACCGTGGAGCAGCTGAACTCGCTCGGCTTCCACACCGTGGGCGACATCGCGAACCTTTCCGGCGCCGTGATGGAGCGCAGGTTCGGCAAGTGGGGCCTTCAGCTCTGGCACCTGGCAAACGGCGTGGACCAGCGCCCCGTCTCCCCCGACTGGACGGTGAAATCCATCAGCGAGGAGACCACCTACGAGAGCGACGTCGCGGACTCGGCCGTAATCGAAGAAACCATACTGGACCTCTCGGACCGGGTGGCGCGGCGCGCGAGGCAGGGCTGCGCGAAGGGCCGCACCATCACCCTGAAAATACGCCTCGAGGGATTCGAGACGTTCACCCGGTCGAGGACGCTGGACCGCGCGGTGAGCGACATGTTCTCCATCCGGGATACCGCTTTGGAGCTCTTCCGCCGGTTCGACCGCGCGGGGAAGAGGGTGCGCCTTGCGGGAGTGAAGATTTCCAATCTGGAGCGCGCCGGCGGCGACGAGTGCGAACAGCTCGAGCTCTTTCCGGGCGGCGGCCAGGATGAAGAAACGCGGCCCAGGAAGGAAAAGATCGAGGAGATCCTCGACGGGCTGAAGGACTCGTTCGGAAGGCACGTCACCAGGGCGTCCCTGATGAAGAAAGACTGACCTTAAATTTTTCTATTCGCGGAAAAATTAACTTGTATCCCCGGCCGCTTTTCCATCATACTATGCAGCGCTATACTGACCGCCTTTCTGAACGACCGCATGAGCGGGGAAAGCACCATGTACACCTACCTGCCCGTTGTATATCTCGGGATTTGCATGGGGATCCTTTTCATAGGAAGCGTCTCGTTCACGTACCTGTACCTGTCCACGCGTGAAAAGCTCCATCTTGCCATGCTCCTTGTCGGTATCGCCGGGTTGATCTTCGTGGGCGGCGAGCTGGCGGTGCTTTTCTCGTATCTCGCGGACAACCCGCCTCTGGGCAGGCAGATGCACCGGATCCAGGCGCTCGCCGCGGCCGCGTTCATCATCAACCTGCCCTTCCTTGTCTACCAGATGATGGAGCTCAACGACGTGCTCAAAAAGACGACCCTGGCGCTGTACTGGGCGGGCTTCGCGCTGTTCGTCGCGCTGGCCGCCGCCGCCTTCATCGAACCTTCCCTGTTCATCTCGCAGGACATCCCCATGGCGGGCGAGCTCAATATCTGGCTCGCGCCGGTGCGGGGTAAAACGGGGCCCCTGTTCATACTTCGAGACGCGATCGTGGCGGCATTCATGCTCTACACGATCTTCTGCATGGCCTACGAGGTCATAATGCACCGGCGTTATTCGTACGCGCTTTTCCCCCTCGCGGGGAGCGTCATCGCCGTGCTCTTCGTGTATTTCGATTTCCTGCACATCTACAATCCCCGGAACATCATGCACGTGGACAGCCACTCGTCATTCACGAGCATAGGCATCACCATCTTCATCATGCTGTCCATGGTGGGCACCCTGAACCTGTTCATCAACCGCAGCCGGGAGATAGACCGGGCGCGGCGCGTGGAGTCACTGGGTATTTTCGCCGGCGGCGTGGCCCACGACTTCAACAACCTGCTCACGGTGATCATGGGCAACATATCGCTCGCTAGGCTCGCCGCGACCGATCCCGAAATGGAGAACAACCTGGTCGCCGCGGAAAAATCCGCCGTGAAGGCGAGCGAGCTCACACGCCAGCTTCTGTTTTTCTCGAAGGGGGGAACGCCGGTGAAGAGCGTCACCTCCCTGGGCAACCTGATCGTCAGCACGTCGAACCTGGTGCTCAGCGGGTCGTCGGTCAAGTGCCGGTTCGCCATTTCACCGGACCTCCATCCCGTCGCCGTGGACCCGGGCCAGATAGGGCAGGTGGTGCAGAACATCATCATCAACGCGATGCAGGCCATGCCCGAGGGCGGTGAAATCGACATCGAGGCAGACAACGACTGCACGCGCCTTTGGAGCGAGGTTCCCGGCTCAAGGAAAAAGCGCTTTGCCCATTTCGTCATCAGCGACAACGGCCCGGGCATTCCCAGGCGGCACCTCCGGCGCGTCTTCGATCCCTATTTCACCACGAAACCCACCGGCACGGGCCTGGGGCTCACCATATCGTACTCGGTGATCCACAAGCACGGCGGGCACATCTTCGTATCCAGCTCCAGGAAGTCCGGAACGCGCTTCGATATATATCTTCCCGCGTCTACGCATGCCACCCGCGCGCCGGCGGGAAATGCGCTGGAGAAACCGAAGGGCACGGGAACCGCTCTTCTCATGGATGACGAGCCGCTCATCCTCTCCGTCGCGGAGAAGATGCTCGTTCGCATGGGATATTCCGTGACTACGGCGAAAAACGGGGAGGAAGCACTGGAGCTCTTCAGGAAAGCACATGATGCGGGGACGCCCTTCACGCTCACCGTCCTCGACCTTACTGTGCCGGGCGGCATGGGCGGGAAGGAATCCGTCAGGAAGATGCTCCACATCGATCCATCGGCGAAAGTGCTGGCGTCCAGCGGCTATTCCAACGATCCTGCGATAGAGCATTTCCGCGACCACGGTTTTTCCGGCGTCGTGGAGAAACCGTACCGCTTCGACGACTTCGCCAGGGCACTCCGGACGGCGCTGGAGGGATAATCCCGGAACTTCACCTTGTCCTGTCCTCGTACTTCGCGGTGATTCTTCCGCAATGCCTGCACTTCTTCGTAATCCGGACGGAACTCACCTGGACGTATCTCTCGCGCCACTGGCCGTTTTTGTACTCACGCTTCCTCTCCGTGCGTGACGCAAGCCTTTCGGCAGTCACGGTTTCCAGCGCAAAGAATTTCTTGCAGGAGGGACACCTGGTGGTGAAAAGCCACAGCGTAAAGACGCCAGCACCCAGCATCGCAATCCCGCCGATAATCGCCCATTTTTTCCACGCGAAATTCATGTTTTCCTCCCGGATGCATCAATTCGCCTATAATGCCAGTATCTCACTCACCGAAAAACTCCTCCCGCGCCCCGGCTGCCGTGGTGAAGAATTTCGCCCGTCCAGGGCTCTCTTCCCGCGGGGTGATACCGCCGTCCATGCCGAGCGCGACGTCCCGAACTATTTTCCCCGCCAGCGATTTCATCACGTCGCGCCGAAGTGAATCCATGCTCCAATAGAACCAGGCGTCGTAATACATGTACACCCGCCGCGACGGGCTTTCGCCGGCGGCGTATTCCGCCTCCACCAGGTACTCCGCGCCGGGCCAGAGCTCGCCCACGCGCGCCAGGTGCGTGAGGACGCGGACGCGCAGCGCTGCCTGCGGCTGCCCTCCCTCTCTGCAGAAACCGGCCGAGCGTGACTCCTCCAGGAGTACCTCCCTCAGAAGGCGCGCCTCCGCGGCGCGAAAGGTCCCGGCATTGAGCACAGCGGTATCGAGCATCTCCTCAGGCGCGCCCACTAAACCGCGCACCAGGCCCTGCCGCGCACCTTCAAATTCCACAACCCGCACCATCAGCGGCGGATACGGACACGGCCGGGTGTCTGTTTCCGCCTGGCGAGAGGCCGCACATGAATCAAGCAGGAAAAGCGCTGCGGCGAGCGACGCCCATCCGATCATCCTGGTCCTACGCATGTTCAACATCCCCAAGGTGGTCCCGTATCATCCTCGCGAGAATGGCGGGCATTATCACCCGGTGTAAGGGCTTCACCGGTAGGAAGTAGGCGCGGCCGAGCCACCCATTGAATTTCACCGCCGTCGCGGCCGAAATCGAATATCCGCGCCCGATTCTCTCCAGGAAGAACGACAGGCGGAAATCGAGATGGCGGTCGTCGGCACCCATGAGAAGCTCACGGGAAGAGGAATCGAATACCTCGAATCCGACGACGCACTCCCCCCGACTTCCGGTAAAACGCGAGAGATGCTCCTCGAGCGCGGCCCCGTTTCCGGTTTTTAGCCCTGCAAGTGCGGCTATCCCATTTCTGATGCGGAGAAGGACGATGACCCAGAACGGGAACGAACGGAAGAAGGCGCGTGCGGCGTCGACGGGAGCAAGGTCGCGGGACGTGGCGAATTCCGCATAATAGTTATCGGCGTAATCCGTGCGCGGCAGGGCGACCGCGATAAGCGACGGTCGTGGCACCGGGCTCCTGCGAACTATGACCCCCATTACACTACCTCCCGTTCTTCAACGACACTGACTGTAATATCACCCTTTAAAAAAATTCAACACAATTAGCGATAATTCCTCTTATATTATCCACCGTCTCTCTATATCATGATACCCGCGATTACCACGGCTCGGACGATAATCGATTTGACAGACTGCCTTCCCCCGTGCGATAGTTCTCCTGGAGGCACGGCAATGCGCGAAAACATATCGAAGCTGTTCACGGAGTTTTTCGAGAGCGAGAAAAGCGGGGGGCTGATACTGCTTTTCTGCACCGTCATATCACTGGCCCTGGCCAACAGCTTTCTTGGAGATCAGTACATCCACCTGTGGCACGCCCGCCTGGACCTTTCCTTTTCCGTCGTGAACCTCGACTACTCGCTCCACCACTGGATCAACGACGGGTTGATGACGATATTTTTCCTGCTGGTGGGCCTGGAGATCGAGAGGGAGCTCTACGCCGGCGAACTCTCGAACATCAGGAACGCGCTGCTTCCCATTTTCGCGGCGGCCGGCGGCATGCTGGTTCCCGCGCTTATCCATTTCACCATGAACTCCGGGACGCCGTCCCAGGCGGGCATAGCCATCCCCATGGCCACCGACATCGCCTTCGCCCTTGGAGTGCTCTCGCTTCTCGGCAGCAGGGTCCCCCTGGCGGTAAAGGTTTTCCTCACCGCGCTCGCCATCATCGACGACCTTGGCGCAATTATCATCATCGCCATCTTCTATTCCACGGGGATATCGGCACACTATCTTGCAACGGCGCTGGGGCTTTTCGTATTCCTTCTGGTTCTTAACAGGCTAAAGGTCCGCCGGCTGCCGGTCTACCTGTTCATCGGCGCTGTCATGTGGTACTGCATGCTCAAGTCCGGCGTGCACGCCACCATCACCGGGGTGCTCCTCGCCTTCGCCATCCCGTTCACCAGGGACGACGACAACCCGTCGTACAGGCTCCAGCACGCGCTGCACGCCCCGGTGGCGTTTTTCATACTGCCGGTCTTCGCGGTCGCGAACACGGCCATCGCGGTCAACGCGGGGAACCTCGCCGGCCTGGGCTCGGGAAATTCGCTGGGCATCATACTGGGGCTGCTGTGCGGTAAGCCGGCGGGTATCCTGCTCTTCACGTACCTTGCCGTGGTGTTGAAGGCAAGCGCGCTTCCCGCGGGGATGAAGTGGGCGCACGTCCTGGGGGTGGGGTTCCTCGGCGGTATCGGCTTCACCATGTCCATCTTCATCGCCAACCTCGCCTTCACGGAAAGCGCGGTGATACAGGGCTCCATCCTCTCGGTGCTGGTCGCTTCGCTCACCGCCGGGTTAGCGGGCTACGCCATTTCGCGCTTCACGTTCCGGGACAGCGGGGGATGATACCGGCTGTCCGCTCCCTCACTTCCGCCGCGCCGACAGGAGAATGTGCGCCGCGATGAGCCTGTAGAGCTCGTTCCCGCCTTCCTTCTGCAGCATCACGTGGAAGATGTAGGTCCTCCGCCCGTCGCCGCGGATGTACCATGTGAGCTCGGGCATCCCGTCCATGTCGGACTTCCCCCTGGTGAAGTAACCCGAAAGGCCGCCATGGGTGATTTCCCGTGGGATGCCGCCCGCCCCTTCCCTGGCGCGCTCGACAAGGCCGTCGATCGGCTCGTCGGTGCGGACCAGGTTGATGAAATAGTCCGCGTTGAAGAACTTGAACTCCGTCAGCTCCCCGTCGTCCGCGCCTTCCGCGTCGTTCTTCACCCGGCTGAAATTGAGGTCGCCGGGAAGGGAGATGGCGATGAAGTCGTCGATAGGCACTTCCTTCCAGCGGGGGGGAACGCGCGACGCGCCGATGAGGTCCATCCACCCGCGGACGCCCTTCGCGGATTCTACGCGCGCCCTGCCGATAGCAGCGTCCGTTTCCTCGATGCGGACCGAGTCCATGAACACGAGCTTTCCCGCGGCCGCTGAATCACCGTAGCGCCCCTGCGTCACGACGCAGGTATCGGCCAGCACGTAGGCGTTGTGCGCAAATTCCGCTTTCCTGCACCCGTTCCCGGACAACAGCGCGATGATGGCGATTGACACTGCGATTGAATTTTTCATGGTAACACTACTCCCGACGGTGAAAAACTTTTCAAGCACAATCGCGCCCCCTTCTGTCCAATAATCCTTGACATGGGGCGCGCCGGCCGCCACACTCTTGGGAAAAAAGGGAGCGTCGTCATGAAAAAAGCGCTGAAAATAACGGGCATCGTCCTCGCCGCGCTCGTCATCATCCTGTTCGTCGCCGGCCTCGCGAGCCGGGACCGCGTGGAGATACCGTCGGGTTTCGCGGGAAGCTACCTCGACCTTGACGGGGAGAAAATCCGCTGCATCCAAAAAGGATCCGGCAGGGACGTCCTGCTCATCCACGGCCTGCCCGGCAGCATCGAGGACTGGGACCCGGTGATGGACGCGCTTTCGGCGAAATACCGGGTCACCGCCTATGACAGGCCGGGCTTCGGCTTCAGCTCCGGCGCGCAGGCGCGCCACACCATATCGTCCAACGCCGACACCGCGGTGAAAGTCATTGAGAAACTCGGGCTGCGCGACGCCGTGGTGGTGGGCCATTCATACGGCGGGGGTATCGCCCTCGCCCTGGCCGCGGGAAAGGCCGCGAACGTCAGGGGCTACGTGACCCTGGGCGGCGTGAGCCAGCAATCCGGCGAGGTGATGTTCATCTTCCGCCTGAACGGCATTCCCCTCGTGGGCAGGGGCATCGCCGCGCTGGGAGCGTCCCTCCTGGGCGAGTCCATGATGAAGGAGCTGGTGCGCATGGCCTACACCCCCAACATGGACATCCTCACCCCGGACTACGTGAACAAGAGGAAGGGGATGATGTTCCAGACGAAGGTGGTGATGTCGCTTGCGGCCGAGGAGATCAACTACCATGACGATATCGGCCTGCTCATGCCGACGTACTCCGGCATCACCGCGCCGTTCATCATCCTACACGGCGACGGTGACCTGATGGTGCCGTTCGCCGACTCGCGGAAGCTCGCGAAGGCGCTGCCGAATGCCGTGCTGTGGGAGCTTCCCGGCACGGGCCACATGGTGCAGTTCAAGCACCCGGACAAGGTGATCGCCGCGGTGGACGGGCTGTTCGGGAAATAAACAAGGCCCCGAACGGAAAGGATTATTGATACCGGAGGCTGACATGAACGAAGGCGGGAAAGCATGCCTGGAACAGCTGAAGGAGAGGCACCCGGAGAAATTCGTGCCGCTGGATAAGGCCTTCTCAGAAATCCGGCGGGGAAGCGAGCT
>JAGODF010000361.1 GCA_017998375.1 Spirochaetota bacterium | reverse complement strand
CTGTGTCTGAATCGGCTGACAGTGTAGGAACCGCCGTATACCGAACGGTACGTACGGTGGTGTGAGAGGACGGGGGGCGCAAGCCCCCCTCCTACTCGATGCTTTCGCGGGAACGGGTCTGTGAATAAAGTGTTTGATGTCGCGGGTGCCAGACGTTATTGTGGGATAGGCGCATCATACAATCCAAGGAGCCGGGGATGGGCAACGGGTTTCTCGAAATCATCATTATCGCGATCGGCCTGGCCATGGACGCGTTCTCCGTTTCCATATCCGCGGGCATGGCGGTGAAAAAACCGGACGCGGGCCACTATTTCCGGCTCTCCTTCCACTTCGGGCTCTTCCAGTTCCTGATGCCGGTGATCGGATACTTCGCCGGTGTGTACATCGAGCGGTACATCCGCGATTACGACCACTGGCTGGCGTTTACGCTCCTTGTGTTCATCGGAGTACGGATGATCTACGCGGCGTTATTCGGGGACGAGGAGAGTGTGCAGATCGAGGAGCGGGATCCGTCGCGCGGCTGGTCGCTGGTGGTGCTATCGGTGGCGACGAGCATCGACGCGCTGGCGGTGGGACTCTCGCTGGGAGTACTGGGCAGGGCGATATTCGTGCCGAGCGTGATCATCGGCGTCACCTGCGCGCTTTTCTCGCTGGCGGGGGTGTATATCGGCAGGCGTGCCGGCGCGCTGGTGGGCCGCAGGGCGGAGGCGCTCGGCGGCGCGATGCTGGTGCTCATTGGCCTGAAGATTCTCGCGGACCACATGGGGTGGTGGTGATACGCAAAGAAGGCGCGAATTGCAATTCGCGCCTTCTTTGACGTTCCATGCTTTCGGGTAAGCCTCAATCGTCCCCTCCGCCCGGGTACATCGCCTCGATTTCCTTCGCGTACTTCTCGTTGATAACCTTGCGCTTCACCTTCTGGGTCGGCGTGAGCTCGCCCGTCGCCTGGGTCCACTCGGCGTCGAGCAGCGTGAACTTGCGAATCTGCTCCACCCTCGCGTACTGCGACATGCGCTCGTCGATCTCGGCGCGGAAGAGCTTCTGGACGTCGGCGTTCGCTATGAGCTCCGCGTGCGAGGAGTACGATATCCCTTTCTCCTTCGCCCACTTCTCAAGCTCGGGAAACGCCGGGACGATGAGGGCCGAGAGGTACTTCCTCTTATCGCCGATGATCCCCACCTGCTCGATGAAGCGCGAATCCTTGAGGCTACCCTCGATGTTCTGGGGCGATATGTTCTTGCCGCCGGCGGTGACGATGATGTCCTTGATACGGCCCGTGATCTTCAGGAATCCGTCCTCGTCGATCACCCCGATGTCGCCGGTGCGGAAGAAACCGTCGGGCGTGATGGCCTCTTTCGTGGCTTCCTCGTTCTTGTAGTAGCCGGCCATCACCTGGGGGCCCTGTATCAGGATCTCTCCGTCGTCCGCGATCTTAATGGTGGTCTCGTTGATGGGCTGGCCCACGGTGCCGGGTTTGATGAACCATGCGCGGTTGAAGTTGGTGATGGGCGTCGTTTCCGTGAGGCCGAATCCCTCGAGTATCTTGATGCCCATGCCGATGAAAAATTCGGCGTCGGACTGGGAAAGTGGCGCGCCGCCGGAGATGGCGTAACGCAACTTGTCCATTCCGAGGGTGTCCTTCAGCTTGGAAAGAACAAGCTTGTCCGCCAGGCGGTACTTGAAGGCGAAGAATCCCTTGCGGGGAAGGTCCCTGCAGATGTAGGGCAGGTTCTTCGCGGCCTGCCGCATGGCGAAGTTGAATATCTTCTTTTTAAGGCCCTTCACGTCCGCCGTCTTCGCCAGGATGCCGGCGTGGACCTTCTCGTAGATCCGCGGCACGCTGATGATGATGGTGGGGCGGACTTCCTTGAAGTTGTCAAGCAGGCGGGCGATATCCTCCGCGAAGGCCGTCTTCGCCCCCGTCATGACGGCGCCGTGGAATCCCGCGGTCCTTTCCAGCGAGTGGGAAAGCGGGAGAAACGACAGGTACTGGTCGTCGGGCCCCAGGAAAGGTTTCCCGGTAACCGGATCCGCCATGCCGAGGAGCGTGTTGGTCACGTTGGAGACGTAGTTGTTGTGGGTCAGCATGACGCCCTTCGGATTTCCGGTGGTGCCGGACGTGTAGATGAGCGTCGCCAGTTCCGAGGGCTGGATCGCGTTGATGCGCTCGTCGAATTTCGCCGGGTCCGCCTTCGATTCGCCGATGGAAAGCGCCTTCTCGAGCGTGAGTTCCATCTCCTGGTTCACCGAGACATCGTCAAACACGATCACCTGTTTCATGCCGGGGAGCTTGGCGCGCACCTTGAGGACTTTCTTCAGGTGGTCTTCCGTTCCGACAAAGCAGATCTTCGAGTCGGAGTTGTCCAGGATGTATTCCGCTTCCTCGGCGGAGTTGGTCGCGTAGATGGGGACGTCGACCGCGCCGATGGAGTGTATCGCCAGCGCCGTGAGGTGCCATTCCCAGCGGTTGGGGGAGAACAGGCCCACCTTGTCGCCCTTCTCGATGCCGATGGACAGCAGGTAGTATGCGAGGTTGTGCACCATGGTGTTCATCTGGTTCCAGGATATCTCCTTCCAGGATCCGTCCTTCTTGTGCGACGCGTACGTGCTGTCGCCGAATTTCGCGGCGTTGTTCTGGAAAACCGCGGCCATGCTGTTTTGAGTATACTCCGCCATTGTAGCCTCCTTGGTCATGTGTGATCTTGGTATGGCGCATCCGAACCGCGCAGCTTCACCGGTTATGTACGGCGGTGAAGGCCCGGCGGGAATGCGTGCGCGTTTCATTCCGGTAGACTGATTGAAATATTTTCCCGTGACCGCCTTCCTTTTGTCTACAAAAAACTTATGTTTTTATGAATAATATGGATGTCCCTTCGTCGCAGCGACGCAGGATATGCGACGGTCAGGTGAAAACCGACAGATGAGTATCATATCATGGAAATGAAGATGCCGGTTCGCCGGCGGATTTTTATCGGGGTGATATGCGTTGCGAATGGAATGGATATTAATTGACAAAATTTACGGAAATTGTGAAGTCATACGCATGCTGACATCATGGTAGGATGATATGGGAACGATGAACATACGCGAATGCGCCGGACTGGCCCGGAAGGCCTCGATTACCCTTGCAGCCGCGGCCACGGAGATGAAAAACCGCGCCCTGCGGGAAATAGCGGAGGCGCTCAACTCCCGTTCGCGGGAGATTATCGCGGCTAACAGGGCAGACCTGGAACGCAGCGAGAAGGAGAACCTCGCGTCCCCGCTGATGAAACGGTTGAAGTTCGACGAGGGGAAGATCCGCGAGGTGATACAGGGGATTGAAAGCCTTATCGCCCTTCCCGAGCCCGTAGGCGTCACCCAGTCCGCCACCGAGCTCGACAGTGGGCTCGAGCTTTTCAGGGTGAGCTGTCCCATCGGGGTAATCGGCGTGATCTTCGAATCGCGCCCCGACGCTCTGGTGCAGATATCGACCCTCTGCCTGAAGAGCGGCAACAGCGCGCTCCTGAAGGGCGGAAGCGAGGCCCTGGAGACGAACCGCGTCCTGGCGGATATCATCATTGCCGCATCGGAAAAGGCCGGCATGCCCGCCGGATGGCTCCATCTCCTGGAAACTCGCGCCGACGTGAAGGAGATGCTTTCCCTGGACGACCTCATCGATCTGGTGATCCCGCGCGGCTCCAACGAGTTTGTGCGCTACATCATGGACAACTCCAACATACCGGTCCTGGGACACGCCGACGGTATCTGCCATCTCTACGTGGACGCCGGCGCCGACGTCGGCATGGCGGTGGGGATCGCCGTCGATTCCAAGACCCAGTATGTCG
>JAGODF010000360.1 GCA_017998375.1 Spirochaetota bacterium | reverse complement strand
GTCCTGCCCGTGGAGCGGCGCGAATGGGACGGATTTTTCCCCTCCGTTTCTCCTTTTATACTCCTATTACACTACTTTTATACCTCGTATACCAAACACCCGATCGGCCCCGCACTCTCCCGCGGTAGGACAGGCGAGTATCACTACCCTTTTGATAAAAAACTTTTTCATGGGGGTGAAAAAATTCAACGTTACGGCCGTCCCGGTCGTACTACGGATGGGAGCCACATTTTTTACATTACTTTCGGTATTCGGCCATGAAATACGACATCGACAGCCTCTTTCACCGCCCTTCGTTCATCACCGGGGTCAGCGGCAAGGTCGGGGAGCTCGTCTTCTACATGCGGAACGGCAGGCAGTGCGCCCGCGCGCACGTTGTCCCGGCAAATCCGCGCACGGAGGGGCAGGAGACGCGCCGCTCACTCTTCGGAGCGGCGGTTCGACGCTGGCAGGCCCTGGAGGATGACGAGCGGGGAAAATGGAACGCGCGCGCGGCGAAGATGCCCTGCTCGGGATATAATCTTTTTATACGCGATTACATGCGACGCACTACGGATGCCGCGCGGGCATTTCACGCCTCACGCGGAGTCGCGGAGCTCGCGGAGAAAGGCAACGGCAAAGAAACCACAGAGGCGCAGTGGCACGGAGAAAAACGGAAAGACCCGAGACACGAGGTCGAGGGAAGGCCGGTGCGGGCACGGATGCCCTCCACCGGCCTTAGCAGAGGGAGAATCCTGCAGGCAGAAAGCCCAGCCTCGCCGGCGCATGAGGCGCGGCTTTCTTTGGGCGTCTTTCTTTTCCGCAAAAGAAAGACGCGAAGTCCCCGCATGGCGCCGGCATGCAAAGACGGAGCGCGAAGCGATAGCCGTGCAAAGGCATTGTCTCACATGGAGACGCGGAGGCCGCGGATAAAGGCAAAAGGACACCACAGAGGCACGTAGGATTAGGGGGTGAGGAGTGTGACGAGATGGGCGAAGCGCCTCACCCTCCCCTGTCTCCCCCCCTCAAGGGAGGGGGAAGTCCAGATGAACGCGCTATCTGATCAGAAGAAAGTACGCAAGCACCGCGGCGCCCAGGACGATGCGGTAGTAGCCGAACGGGATGAAGTTGTTCTTCGAGATGAACTTGATGAACGCCGCGATCACCGCGTACGCGACGAGGAAGGAGACGGCAAACCCGATGGCAAGCTGGACGGCCTGCGTGGAAGTCATTGCGCCGCCGTGCTTCAACAGGGCGTAGCCCGACGCCGCGGCCATGGTGGGTATGGCCAGGAAGAAGGAGAACTCCGCCGCGACCAGCCGCGACGAACCCAGGAACATGGCGCCTATTATGGTGGCGGCGGAGCGCGACGTCCCCGGCACCATGGCGACACACTGGATGAGGCCGATGAGCAACACGGTTTTGTAACCGAGATCCTCCATGGTGTTGATAGCAGGCTCCCGGCGCGTCCTTTCGATGGCTATGAGCGCAACGCCGCCGGCAATAAGCGCCACGGCGACCACGTAGGGATTGAACAGGACCTCCTGTATCTTTTTCCCGAAGAGAAAGCCTATCGCCAGCGCGGGCACCACCCCAAGCACGGCCTTCATCCACAGCGACCACGACCTGCGCCGCTCGGCCGGGTCTCCCGAGGTGATGAACGCAAGGAGCCGCGCCCGGTAATACGCGAGGACCGCGAGTATCGCCCCGAGTTGTATCACCACGTCGAACATTTTCGCGAAGGGGCCCCGGAAGCCCGTGAATTCGTTTATAATGATGAGGTGCCCCGTGGAGGAGATGGGAAGGAACTCCGTGATTCCCTCCACGATGCCGAGGATCACGGGTACGATGTAGTCGTTCATGCCGGTATCACAGTCCTGTCGCCGTAGTATGGAACCGATAGATTGCGGTATGCCACCCGCGCCGCGGCATTTTGTCCACCACATTTCGCGCGCTCGCTTCCCGGCCGGCAGATACGGTGATGCCGGATTTCCCCACCCCTAGGAGAGTCACGCCCGGGAACAGGGTTTCCCGCATTATGTCATCTGGCCCGCCGATAATCCTGCTTGACAGCCGCGCGTCATGCATGGTAGATTCCTGCGCATGCGGCGCGTTCCATGCCGGAACGGAGCGGGCCATCAATCACGACACGCGTTACTCGATCCCGTCACACGGGGATTTTCAACCGGCTTCAACTGCCCTCGTAGAGATAAAGGCGCGGGGCAGCGGGCCGGAAAAGCCGATATATACCGTACATACCAGCGGATTGTCGCCGATGAATGTTGAAATCTATAAATTCTTCTACAAGGTGGTCACCAACTCCCTGAGCACGCAGCAGGTGAACTACCTCGGCAGCAGGATCAACCGGAACTTCGACCTTAACAGGGAAGCCGGGTACAGCGCCAGCATGCCCGTTCCCCGACAGACCGCCGCGCAGACGCTTCTCGACCATTTCAGCGAGGAAGAGGACATCATCGAGCTGTTCACCTACATGCTCGACCACGAGGGCGAGCGCTTCTACAACAGGACGCTGGCTATCTGGGGCAGGGACGATTTTATCGCCCTCCTGAAAAAGAACAAGTGGGTCTACGACGAGGAAGTGGGGAGGTTCATGCTCGATCCCTTCTACGAGCACGAGCTCAACTTTCTGAAGAAAATCAGACTGATAGACCTGCGCAAGGAAACCCCGGTAGCGGACATCATCAACCAGATCGCCGAGATCAGCAAGAAGATGGGGATACAGGACCTGGAGTGGCGCATCTCCATGCGACTGTACGACCTCGAATCCAAAACGGGTGAGCTTATCAGGAAGATAATCGGCCTGCTTCTGGCCCGGCAGAACCTGCAGGTGTTCACCAGCGACCTTTTCGTCTGCCTGAAGGAGCTTGCCATCAACGCCAGCAAGGCGAACTACAAGCTGCTCTACAACAAGCACGTCACCGCGCCCAAGGGGATCACCTCGGACAGGAACTACCAGGAGTTCCTGGAAATGTTCCGCAACGAGATCGACGAGAACGGCAACAGGAACCTCATGGAGCTCGCGAGGAAGGACGACAAGTACATCAACATCACCTTCCAGTCGACGCGTGAAGCCATCGAGATATGGGTGACCAACAACCAGGGCGTCTCGGCAATCGAGAAGCACCAGATCATGAAGCGCCTGGGGGCAGTGCCCCGGAAGGAAGACAGCTTTTTCAACGACGATGACGACCTCGTCGAGGGCGCGGGGCTGGGCATCAACCTGATCCTGAAAATTTTGCACAACTACACGAAGGCACCGAACCCGCTCAAAGTCATCTTCTACCCGGACTCGCTGAAAATAGGATTCCGCCTCACCCGCGACGAAATGAAAGAGAAGCTCCCGCCGAAAACCGAGTAATTCGCGTTACCGCCGCCCGTCGTTCAGAAACAGCTTCAGCTCCAGCTCCTCTATTGACGTGTCGATGGTCCTGAACGACTGCGGCGTCGCCTTGAGCTTCAGCCGCGTCTTTCGCGGCCCCTCGGCGTCGGCGCGCGCGTCTATCGTCATGGTCCCGTACGACGCGTAGCCCCAGAAGAGGCAGAACTTCTGGAAGCGGTTGTATCCGTAATCCGAGGCAAGGAGGCCCGTCTTCCTCGCCGACAACGTTCCCTTCGATGGATTCTTCCATTCAACCTTGAACCCCTGCTTTACCAGCACGCCTTCGAGGGCGTTGATGACGTCTGCGCGGTCGTAGGCGAGCTCCTTCTCCCGATCGTAACCGCCCGGTGACGCGCTTTGCCGTGCCGGAATGATGAGGCAGCCGGCGAGCAGCGCCAGCGAAGCCGCTGCGACGATCTTCCCGATCAACGAAGAGCCATGCATACC
>JAGODF010000359.1 GCA_017998375.1 Spirochaetota bacterium | reverse complement strand
CCGAAATTCTTGAAGCGGACCTGGCACCACTGGCGCTGGAAACTGCCGCCTGGGGGGCGAAAACCGCCGAAGATCTCGCCTGGCTCACTCCCCCGCCGCAGGCCCACCTCCGCAGGGCCATGGCGCTCCTCGCGGACCTGGGCTTGGTCGAAGGGAACGGGGCGATCAGCCCGCAGGGACGCGCAGCCTCGGGGCTGGGCCTTCATCCGCGCCTGGCGAGGATGGTGCTGCGGGCAGCGCTTGAGGGAGATGTCGCGACCGCGGCGCTGGTCGCCGCGCTCATCGAGGAGGGCGGCGGTATTGCCAGGGGTGCCGCCGATTTTCGCGATCGTATTGAACAATGGATCGCGTGGTCGCGCAGTGCGCCCGGGGATTCGTCGATCGCATTGAATCGCGTGCGCGACGAAGCCGCCCGATGCGCCAGGGCCGCGGGTTCATCCTTCAACGCGAAGGACGTCGATCCGTCCATCGCCGGCAGGCTCCTTCTGCTCGCCTACCCGGACCGCGCGGCGAAGAGCTCCGGCGTCCAGGGAAACCGTACGCGCTGGACGCTTGCCGGCGGCAGGGCGGCGTTCAGTTCCGTGCCGTTTTCCGGGTGCGAGTACATCGTTGCGCCGGAGATCGACGGCGGCGACACCGACGGAAGGATCTTGCTCGCGGCCCCTGTGGATGAAAAGGATATCATACGAGCATTCAAGCAATCTCTTGAAGAAACCGTTTCCGTCTCCTGGAAAGGATGGAAACCGGTGTTTGAAGCAGAGTTCCGCGCGGGCGGGATGCTCATAGAACGCGGAAGGAGCGCAGTTCCAGAAGCAGGCATCATACAGCGGGAGGCGTTGAGGCGCCTCTCGGAACTCGGATTGCAGTCACTTCCCTGGTCCGATGAATCACGCGCCCTGCTGGCACGGTGCCGCCTCGCGCGGAAGAAGGGAATGTCTTCAGACTTTCCGGATTTTTCGGAAACCGCGCTGCTGGACAAAGCAGGAACCTGGCTCATACCCTTCGGGCGATGGGACGGCGGCACGGTGTGGGACGATGCGTCCATACTGAAAGCGCTGAAATCGCGGCTGGGATATGCCCTCGCGGCAAGGCTGGACAGCTGGGCCCCGGAGTGGGTGCTACTGCCTTCCGGCTCACGCAGGCGTGTAGAGTATGAAATCGGGGAATTCCCGGTCATCGCCGCCCGGCTCCAGGAGTTTTTTGGCTGCGCCGATACTCCTTTAATCGCCGGCGAGCCCGCCCTGCTCCATCTCCTGAGCCCGGCGGGAAGGCCCGTCCAGGTGACGCGGGATCTCGGCGGTTTCTGGAGCGGGACGTATCGCGATGTGCGGAAGGAGCTCCTGGGTCGATATCCCCGGCATTACTGGCCGGAGAACCCAATGGAGGCGGAACCCACGAACAGGGCGAAACCGAGAAAGAAATGAAGAGGATGAGCGCCATATCAAACACTTAATAGAGAATTTGCGTCTGAAAATGTACTTGATCGCGGGCGATAAGAGACGGATGATGAGCGTACAGTTGATGATACGCAGCAGGCACACATACCATAAGAGGTATCGACAATGACCGATTATTCCAAGGCTTCTTCAGCGCCTATCGATACACCGGAGAACTATTCCTTCGACACCATCCCCACGAAAGCGCGGGGCCTCGAGGTGGAATGGGTCTACCCGGAATTCCAGAGCCTCTGTCCCCTTTCGGAGCGCCACGATCAGGGTACGCTTACCATACGCTACTCTCCGCGGGCGAAACTCCTTGAGAGCAAGTCCGCGCGGGACTACCTGCGGCTCTGGCGCAACATGAAGATCTGGCAGGAGCACGTCACCGACGAGATCGCCACTGCCCTGTACGCCGCCCTCGATCCGGAATGGCTCCTGGTGGAAATCGAATGGACCGCGAGGGGCGGCATCTTCGCGAAGACCACCGCGCGGAGGGGCGAGTTTCCCTCCTGACGCTTCCCGCGCCGGGTGAAGAATCTGGTTGACAAATCATTTTTTTCCCTTCACGCTGCATTTCACGTATCCATTCTGGGGAGGATGCCCATGTCTGCATATCGCAAAATCGCCCTGCTGCTGCTGATCGCATGCCTCGCGCTGCTATTCGCGGGCCACGAAGACCTTCTCGCGCGCGCCGGCGGCGCCGGAGGAAGTGACAGCGGTGGAGGCGGCGGAGACGGCATCGGCACCCTGATCTATATTCTCATCCGCGTCATAATCGAGCTTCCCTTTCCCATGAACGTCATCGTCAGCGGGGTGATACTAGTCGGTTTCATCATCGTGTCCCGCATGACGAAAAAGAAGGTCCAGGCACAGACGATCCTCAACCAGCTCCCCACGGGGGAACCGGTGAAGAAAGTGCGCGGGTACGACGCGTTCAAGGCGAACAATCCCGATTTCAACGAGGAAGCGTTCAAGACGAACGTGCGCGACGCATTCACCAGGATCCAGAAGGCCTGGGAGGCGCAGGACCTTTCCGATGTGCGCAAGTTCATATCAGACGGCGTCTACCAGCGCTTCAACACCCAGTTCAAAATGATGGAGATTCTCAAGCAGAAGAACGTCATCACCGACCTCGAAATCAAGAATGTCTACATCGACAGGATCGACACCGACGGGCTCTACGACATCATCCACACCGCCGTCCACGCGTCGATAACCGACCGCTTCGTGAGCGAGGTCGATCCGTCCCTTAATTCCGGAGGACGCGAGGAGTTCGTGGAATACTGGTCGTTCCTGAAAAAGCGCGGCAAGCCCCGCAAGGACATCTACCAGACCGACGACTGCCCCAACTGCGGTTCTCCGCTCCCCGCCGACATGGGCGAGGTGAGCAAATGCGCATCGTGCGGCACGCTCACCAACTCCGGTGAATACGACTGGGTTCTCTCCGAGATCACCCAGGCCGACGATTACGTGAGCGCCCACCCGAAGCTTGCCCGCACGGCGGACCTCACGGAAAAGGTGCGCACGCTCGTGGACGAGAACGAGGACTTCTCCGTACAGATGGTGGAGGACAAGGCGAGCAACGGCTATCTCCAGATCATCACCGCGCAGGCCCTTGGCGACCAGTCGATCATGCGCCGTTTCGTGAGCGACAAGGTCTTCAAAAACACCCCCATGCCCGAAGCCGGCGCGAAGGTCGCTTACAACCGTATCTTCCTGAACGACGTCTACCTCATCGGCGTGGGAGAGGAGGAAAACCGCAACGTCCTCGCCGTCGCGATAAAATCATCCTACCAGCGCGTGAAGCTCGATAATGGAAGGCCGCAGAAGCTCGACCAGGCGGTGATATCGCGCACCGACGTGGTCCTCATGAGCCGCGACAAGAACGCCGCGGCGTCGAAGGGCTCCATTTACGCCCACAGCTGCCCCAGCTGCGGCGCCCCGGTGGAGAACTCGCTCGACATCAACTGCGGCTACTGCGGCAACGCCCTGAACAGTACCGGCAACGAGTGGATAATCACCGATCTCATGACGGTGGCGCAGTACGAGGAGTACCTCGCCGCGAACAGGGACAATTTCGCCTACAGCGTGAAACCGTCGCTCATCGACAAGCTCTACGACGTGCGGGATTTCGCATTCAACAACGTGATGGTGCTCATCGCCGCGGACGGCGTCTACGCTGACGAGGAGCGCGCCTTCGCGGAGGAACTTGCCCGGAAATGGGGCTACGACCTGTCGAAGCTGGAGCCGTTCTTCCAGATGGCGCAGGGAGGCCGCCTCACCATCCGCATGCCCGAGGAATCCAAAAAGCGGAAGAAGATCTATGCGCTCATGGAGAAGGCCGCCCAGGCGGACCAGAACATCTCCGCAGAGGAACGCCAGCTGCTCGACAATATCCGCGAGCGGTATAATAT
>JAGODF010000358.1 GCA_017998375.1 Spirochaetota bacterium | reverse complement strand
ACCACTGACCCTGCAACCTCCGCTTCGACGACACCAAGCCCAGCAACGAGCAGACGGAGTACGTGGACTCCATCCAGGAGGATGTGCGCTGGCTCGGCTTCGACTGGGGCGACCGGATGTACTATGCCTCGGACTATTTCAGCCAGCTCTACGAGTACGCCGAGATCCTCATCAAGGACGGCAAGGCCTACGTCTGCGACCTCTCGCCCGACGAGATGCGCGAGTATCGCGGGACGCTGAAGACTCCCGGTAAGGAGAGTCCCTACCGGAACCGCTCCGTGGACGAGAACCTCGACCTCTTCCGCCGCATGCGCGCCGGCGAGTTCCCCGACGGCTCGCGGACGCTCCGCGCGAAGATCGACATGGCCTCGGGCTACATCATCATGCGCGACCCGGTGATGTACCGCATCCAGCGCGCGGAGCACCACAGGACGGGCAACGCGTGGTGCATCTACCCGATGTACGACTTCACCCACGGCCTCTCGGACTCCCTGGAGATGATCACCCACTCCATCTGCACGCTTGAGTTCGAGAACAACCGCCCCCTCTACGACTGGTTCATCGCGCAGCTGCCGGTAAAATCGGTCCCGCGGCAGATCGAGTTCGCGCGGCTCAACCTCACCTACACGCTGATGAGCAAGCGTAAGCTCCTTGAGCTGGTGCAGAAGAAGTACGTCGCCGGGTGGGACGACCCGCGCATGCCCACCATCGCGGGGCTCCGCAGGCGCGGCTACACGCCCGAGGCCATCCGCGACTTCGCCGACCGCATAGGCGTCGCGAAGGCCGACAGCACCGTCGACGTGGGGCTCCTGGAACACTGCCTGCGCGAAGACCTGAACAAGCGGGCAAAACGCGTGATGGCGGTGCTCCGCCCGGTGAAGGTGGTCATCACCAACTACCCCGAGGGGAAGGTGGAGATGATGGACGTCGACAACAATCCCGAGGACCCGGCGGCGGGCACGCGGCAGGTCCCCTTCTCGCGCGAGCTCTTCATCGAGGAGGACGATTTTCGGGAGGTGCCGCCGAAGAAGTTCTTCCGCCTCACGCCGGGGCAGGAAGTGCGTCTGAAGAGCGCCTACATCGTCAAGTGCGTCGACGCGGTGAAGGACGCGTCCGGAAAGATAGCCGAGATCCGCTGCACCTACGATCCCGACACGAAGAGCGGATCCGGGGCGGCCGAGCGCAAGGTGAAGGGAACGCTCCACTGGGTTTCCGCGGCGCATTCCGTCGCGGCGGAGGTGCGCCTGTACGACCACCTCTTCACGAAGGAGAATCCGGACGACGTGAGCGAGGGCGGCGACTACAAGGAGAACCTGAACCCGGCCTCGCTGGAGACGCTTACCGGCTGCCGTGTGGAGCCTTCTCTCAAGGAAGCCGCGCCGGGAGATACGTTCCAGTTCATGCGCCAGGGCTACTTCTGCGCCGATACCGTCGACCATTCGCCCGGAAGGCCGGTCTTCAACCGGACGGTCTCCCTCAAGGACACTTGGGCGAAAATAGAAAAGAAGGGCTGATATCAGCCGCCCAGCCAGGCCACCGTGGCGCCCCAGTTCGCGGAGTCGTCCGCGAAGCGGGCGACGCGGGGCCTGCGCGCAAGCTCGGCGCGCACCAGCTCCTTCAGCACCGACCTCCCCTTCCCGTGCACTATCCTCACCATCGGATACCCGGACGCCTCGGCGTGATCCAGAAACTCCAGGAGCACGGCCTTCGCGTCGCGCGGATGGAAATGGTGCAGGTCAATTTCGTCGGTGAATTCCAGGCGGGTGATATCGTCGCTCATGGCGAAACCGTACCACGCAGGCCGGCTCCTGTAAAGCACGATATCATCAGCCCCATTTTCACTTCACCGGCGGCAAAAATCGTTGACATACGGGCCAGTCCCCGCACCATTCCACTCATAGGTACGAGGACGATGACATCCGGAATTAAAGCATTTTTGTTCGATTTCGACGGCACCCTGGTGGACACCATGGGCGGCTTCGCCGATATCGCCGGCCGCGTGATCCACGAGCACCATCCTGAAATGCCGTTCGAGGAGGCGCGCCAGCGCTACCTGGACACCTCGGGCGTGCCCTTCTTCCAGCAGCTGGAGATCATCTTCCCCGGCGGCGCGGACAACGCGAAGATGGCGGCCATCTTCGAGGAAACCAAGCAGACAGGCTTTTTCGGCCAGAAGTTCCACGACGACGTCATCCACACCATCAACACCATCCGCTCCCGGGGCATCATCGCCGGCGTCTGCTCCAACAACTTCCAGGAGCTCATCGACAAATTCGTGGAGCGCGAGGGACTGGAGTTCGACATCGTCCTGGGCTTTCGCCAGGGCTTCGAGAAGGGAAAGGCCCACTTCGATTTCGTGATGCGGAAATTCAAGCTGAAGCCCGGGGAGCTGGTCTTCGTGGGCGACTCGCTCAAGGACGCCGAGAAGGCGCGGATGAACAACCTGCGCTTCGTGGGCCTCTGCGGCACCTTCACCGCCGACGACTTCCGACGCCGGGACCCGGCCGCCGCGACCATCAACAACATCAAGGAGCTGCTTGACCTATGAGAGCGATAGTACTGGCAGCCGGGACGGGCAGCCGCCTGGGCGAAATCACGAAAGCGCGCACCAAGGGCATGGTCCCGGTGAACGGGAAGCCCCTCATCGACTGGCTGCTGGAGTTCCTCGACCTGGATTTTTTCGACGAGGTGATCGTGGTGGGCGGCTTCTTTTTCGAGGACCTGCGCGACCACATACGCGGCAAGGACTACCCGAAGGTGCGGGTGATAGAGAACCCCGATTACCTCAAGGGCAACATCTTCACCCTCAAGCGCGGACTGGCCGAGTTCTCCGGCGACTCGTTCCTCATCACCAACGTGGACCACGTCTACCCGCGCATGATGTTCGACCGCCTGAAGCTCGCGCTGGAAGGAGTGACCGCCATGTGCGACTTCGACCGGAACCTGGGCGCCGACGACATGAAGGTGAAGCTACGCGGCGACGGCAGGAGCGTCTCGGCAATCAGCAAGCAGCTTGCCGAATTCGACTGCGGCTATATCGGCATGACCTACGTCGACGCGCTGAAGGAAAAGCTCTACCGCGAGACCGTGGAGCGCGCCGTGGAGCGCTTCGGCGAGAAGGCGGTGGCGGAGAACGTGCTGCAGATGCTCGCCGAGGACGCGAAGACCGCCCCCGTCATCTGCGATCTCTCGGGAATCGGCTGGTACGAGATCGACACGCCGGACGAACTGCGCTCGGCCGAAAAGCTCCTGCGCAGCGACGGGCACTTCCGGTAATACGCATACCCGCCCTGCTGAATTATCAGAACGCCTTCCCGAGCTTCCTGTGGGTGAACTTCTTTCCGCCCCCGGCGTAATCGGCCACCACCTGGCCCGAGCCGACCAGCTTGTACTTGTAGATGAGGAGTCCCTCGAGCCCCACGGGCCCCCGGGCGTGGATCTTGTTGGTGCTGATCCCCACCTCGGCGCCCAGGCCGTAGCGGAACCCGTCGCTGAAGCGCGTGGAGCAGTTCCAGAACACGTTCCCGGAATCGACCAGGTCCATGAACGCCAGCGCGCGGGGGCGGTCCTCCGTCACGATGGCGTCGGTGTGGCCGGACCCGTAACGGTTGATATGGTCGATGGCCTCGTCCAGCGAGTCCACCACTCTGATGGACAACCGATAGTCCAGATACTCGGTCTTCCAGTCCTCCTCCTTCGCGGGTGCCGCGGCTATGATTGACCGCGTGCGTTCGCACCCGATCAGCTCGACGCCCTTCGCGTCCATCTCCTTTTTCAGCGCGGGCAAGAATCTCTCCGCCATGTCCCGGTGCACCAGCAGCGTCTCCAGCGCGTTGCAAACCGCGACATACTGGGT
>JAGODF010000357.1 GCA_017998375.1 Spirochaetota bacterium | reverse complement strand
CTACTGCGGTTCACTGAAGATCGTGGAGTCACTCGCGCCGCGCTCCGGCGCGCCGGTCCCTCTCGCGGGCGGGGAAGTCATGAGCAAGCGGGAGATACGTATCGCCCTCGCGGTTGTGGGCATTCTTCTCCTATTCTCCGGCATCGTATCATTCTTCCTCCTGCGCCCCGGTCCTCCTCCGCCGCGCGTTACATCCATAACCGGAACCGCGAATGTAACACCGTCGCCCGCCGCGAATTTCGGCGCGGACAGCATCGAGAAGGTGCATCCGCCGAAGGGCGATTACTACAAGGTTGTCGCACTGCCGGACATGATAGGCAACGTGTATGTCGTGGGGCTGTACAGGAACACCGGCAGGTCGATCATCCGCAAGCCCATGGTGGCGGTGACGCTCTATTCCGGGGATGGCCGCAAGGTAGCCATGGGGAAGGGATACGCCATACGCGAGGCACTGCTCCCCGGCGAGGAAACCCCGGTGCGCGTGCTGGTCAGCCGCCCGCCCGCGTGGACGCGGTATGAAGTATCGCACATGGCGGAGCATCCCTATTCCTTTACGCGGCTGGCCCGGCCCGCGATGGAGCTCCGCGGCTGCAGCCTCC
The DNA here is from genome assembly GCA_017998375.1 of Spirochaetota bacterium. Taxonomy (GTDB): domain Bacteria; phylum Spirochaetota; class UBA4802; order UBA4802; family JAGODF01; genus JAGODF01. Next base: position 3,281 of record JAGODF010000357.1, on the reverse strand, counting down.
AGAAAGGGCGCTATTCGGGATACGAGGTCATCGGCGAGATCGTGAACAGGAGCGGCGGCCCGGTAAAGTTCGTGCAGGTCGCCGGGGTGGTGTACGACGCATCGAAGAAGGTCATCGGCGCCGGCGCCGGGTACGCGGGCGGGAACCTCATCGCCCCCGGCGATTACACTACTTTCTCCGTGAGGATAAGCCCGCTGAAGGGCGAGCCGGACTCGTTCACGCTGGATTACGAGGCGCGGGAGGCGCGCTGATCACTTCGCCGCGTCGTCGAGGTGGCGGACCATATCGTCCCTGAACTTTTTTTTATTGTCCGGCGTGAGCGCTTTCATGTAGGCCTCCACCTGGTCCTTGATCCTTCCCTCCGTCTCCCAGCGCCGCCCCGCTATCACCGAAACCTTCGCGTCATCGCGCGCAGGCTCGCCGTAGGTCGCCGGTTCGTATCCCGCCATGGTGACGCCGGCGCCTATGTGCGCCAGTATCCTCGCCGGCAGTTTCCCGGGGTCCGTCACGTTGTCGAAGTAGACGGCGCGGATCGAGCCGCCCACCCGGAGCGTCACCTGGTAGCCGTGGTTCATCACCCGCATATCGTCGCCGTAGTTCACCTTGAGCTCGAACTCCGCGCGGTTCGCGGTTTTCGACGCCGAGCTCCAGGTATAGCTGTTTGTCATGAGCGCGCCCTCCTCGCGGATCGCGGAAAGGTCGCCGCGGGAAAGGAACGATTCGAACTCCGCGGCGTCGATGGCGATGTTGTACTTTTTCTTCAGGCTTTCGAGCACCGGCGCGAGCGGGAAGGAGCGCATCGCCGAGAGCGCCTTCTGCCTGCCGGCGTTCAGGTTCGAGTACCTGAACTGGGTGAAGACGAAGTTCCGGTCGCGGAGCTCCTCCCATTTCCTGGCGTTCCACACCGTGCAGGAAAAAAGGAGAAGGGGGATGATACACGCCGCCGATATCAGGTTACTTGCCGCCGCTCTGCTCATGATTGCCTCTGTTTATGGTACCCGGGTTTTTGCGGTATGGTGAGAACTCTTGGCGCGGCGCCCATATTAATCAAGCGAATATTTTATCTTCGCGGCAACGGAAAAAGCGAACGATTGCTCTATTTTTCTTGACAGGGCGCTCCGATGCCTGCAAATGAAGAAAAGACCGACAGGAGGCTGCTCCATGACAACGAAAGATATCTACGAACGCCTGCGCGAGCGGATCGATTCGTATTCCATAGGAATGAATGCCACGGAAACCGGTAAGGAGCTCGCCATTCTGAAGCGGCTCTTCACGGAGGAGGAAGCGCGCTACTATCTCGCGCTGACGCGCGCGCTGGAACCGGCGGCTGTCATCGCGGGGCGTCTCGGCGTTTCTGCCGCTGAGGCGGAGAAGGTCCTGGAGAGGATGTGCGCCAAGGGCCACCTCTTTCCGAAAACCGCGGACGGCGTGAAGCTCTACGCCGCTGCGCCCTTCATGCACGGTTTCTTCGAGCACCAGGTCTACCGGAAGGACCGTGACCCGGAACTGCCCCGCCTTATCGAGGATTACCTCATGGGCGGATTCATTCCAAAATCGAGGGCGCTGCGCGTGGTCCCCGTGGGAGTGGGGCTCCCGGACCGGAAACAGGTCCTTCCCTACGACGACGTGCGTGAGATCATCATGTCCAAGGAGCGCATCGGCCTCATGCACTGTGCCTGCAACCACCACATGAAGTCCCTCGGCCATGAGTGCGGCCAGGATACGGAAGTCTGCATCGCCTTCGATTTCTACGCCGAGTATCCCATCGAACAGGGTTTCGGCAGGTGGATACGCCGGGAGGAGGCGCTGAAGGTCGTGGAACGCGCGGCGGAGCGCGGCCTGGTGCATCAGGCCGGCGGCGATTCGCGCAACGTGGAGTGCATCTGCAACTGCTGCAGCGACTGCTGCGGCATTTTAAGAATGCTCAAGCGCGTCCCCAACGCGGGTCGTTTCCTGTCGTCCAACTACGCGCCGGCCTTCGACGCCGGCGCCTGCACCTCCTGCGGCGAGTGCGCGGAACGCTGCCCCATGGGCGCCATCACCGCGGGAGACGGCGTGAAGCTCAACGCCGACAGGTGCATCGGCTGCGGTGTCTGCGCGGTCGGATGTCCCGCCGGAGCCGTCACCTTGCAGAAGAAACCCGACGACCTGGTGCGCCGGCCTCCCTCTCCGGAGAAGTACACCTTCATGCGGTCCTCTATCGATTTCCGGGCGGACCAGGAGGCCGCGAAAGGGAAGGGCTGATAGCGCCGCCGGAGTCTGAACACATATCATCCCCCTGTCGATCATCCGTAATCGCGAATTTATGCTTGATATTATTGCGCGTGTATGCCTTTTCTACAGCATGGCTGAAGACATCATTCACGGAGGTTTGTTATGAAAAAAGCCGTTCTGTTTTTTTCCGTAATGCTGGTGTGCACCGCGATCTTCATGACCGACGCCTTTTCGTTCAGGCTCGGCAACAAGGAGCTCGTGAGGCTGGGCACCGGCAGCAGGTCGATGTTCCTCATCGGCACGGTCTATTACGCGTCGCTGTGGGTTCCCGAGGAGCTCAAGGGGAAGTCTGCGAAGGAAGTCATCGAGACGGACCTGCCCATGTCGGTCATCATGCAGGTTGACTCCAAGCTCATCACGCGCGAAAAGTTCGTCAAGGCCGTGCGCGAGGGCTTCGTCAAGTCGGCCGGTTCCGGCTACACCACCGACAAGAGCAACGCGTTCCTGTCGCAGTTCGACTCCATCGACCTCACCGTGGGCGACAAGGTGTTCCTGAACTACGTTCCGAACAGCGGCGTGACCGCGAGCGTGTGGACAAAGGCGACCAAGCAGACCAAGACGATGGGCACCACGCCCGGTCTCCAGTTCAAGAAGGCGCTCTACGCGATCTGGCTTGGACCCAATCCCGTGCAGGCGAGCCTGAAAAACGGGATGATGGGACATCGCTGATCCGGCTGAAGATCATATCACGCGCAACGGTACGGAACAGGAATGCGATTAGTACGGAACAGGCATGCCTGTTCCGTACTAATTTATGAATGTGGATGATGATACCACTCGGCACGCAACTGAACATCGTCGCTTTCGTACTGTACTGCCTCCTGGGCGCCTATATCATCCGCCTCGACCACCGCTCGCCCCTGAACAGGATCATCTTTTTTTGCTGTGCCATCTTTGCCGTCTGGGCGCTGGGTTTCGCCGTCATGAATTCCTCGGGCGACATGGCCGTCGTCAACCGATGGTACGACATCAGCGCCATCGGCTGGTGCCTCTTCAGCGGCGTCGCG
>JAGODF010000038.1 GCA_017998375.1 Spirochaetota bacterium | reverse complement strand
GCCTGGACCCCGGTTTCGGCGAGGAGCCGCGACAGGTAGAGCGCCGTTGCGTCGCCCTCGATGGTGGGATTGGTGGCGATGATCACTTCCCTCACGGCGCCCTGCCTGCAGCGGTCCATGAGCCGGGTGATGTTGAGTTCGCCGGGGCCGATGCCGTCCAGCGGGGAGAGCACGCCGCCCAGTACATGGTAGAGGCCGTTGAAGCCGCCGGTCTTCTCAATGGTGAGGACGTCTTTCTGTTCCTCCACGGCGCAGATCGTCGCGCGGTCGCGGGCGGGGTCCGCGCAGATGGAACAGGTTTCCCCGTCGGAGATGCCGCCGCAGATGGAGCATGTGGCGATGTTCTTCTTCATCTCGGCCACGGCCGAGAGGAGACGCGCGACCTCGTCATCGCGCATCTTGAGGATGTGGAACGCCAGGCGGGAAGCGCTCTTGGGTCCTATGCCGGGAAGGCGCGCAAGCTCGCGGATGAGCGCGTCGAGGTGTTGCGAGGGCATTTCCACGCCGTCACCTGTCCTGCTACTTCATGAAGTCGGTGAGACCGGGGATGTTCATCCCGCCGGTGAGCTTCGCCATCTCCTCCGCGGAATGCTCCTTGATCTTCTCGACGGCGAGGTTCGCAGCGAAAACCACGGCCTTCGCCACCTTCTTCGCGTCGTTCTCGGAAACGAGAGCCGGGTCGATCACGACATCGATGAACATGTATTCGCCGTTCACCGTCACCTTGACCTTGCCGTCTGCGGTTTCCCCGGTGGCCTCGGTTTTTTTCAACCGTTTCTGGATGTTCTTGAACTCACGCTGCAGCTTCATGATGTTGCCAAGATCGCCAAGTCCCTTCAGCATTACGAGTCTCCTTTGTTGTTCATTATCTGCCCGTGGAAGAGCTCAACCAGCTTGTCGACCATGGGGTTTTTCTCCTCGGCGGGGCCGGGCACTTCGGCGTCCACCATCACCGCGTCACCGGGGACTGCGCCGCCGGGGGTTCCCTCGTCGGGACGCTGGATCCTCCTGCGGCGGGGCGGGGCGGCAACCGCCACGTCGTTTCCCGCCAGGCGCGAAACTTCTTCTTTTATGAAGGACAGGTTCTCGCTGTCAAGCATTCTGCTGAAAGAGGAACCGTCCACGTCGTCGGGATACAGTATGGTGAGAATGGCGCCGTCGAAGGAGGGCTTCGCCTCCGAGAGCTTCATGAAGAGATACGGTTTTTTTTCCTTCGCCGACCGCATGAAGTGCGCCCATACCTTGTCCCTGGGTACGGGGCCCCTGTTTTCCGGCAGGGGCCGCGCCGGCTCCGGCACGGCCTCATCGGCGGGGGTCAGGGTCTTTTTTTTTTCCGTGTGATGCTCCGCGGTTGCGCCCGCCGCGGACGGCTTTGCGGGAGCGGGTGAAGCGCTGTCGAGCATGCCCAGGATGGCTGCGATGGAGGGGCGGTTCTTCACCGCGATGATATCGAGCGCCGCCATCTCCACCAGGATGCGCTCGCTGCCGGCATAGCGAATCTCGCGCATCAGGTCCGCCATGATGCGGAAGACGGCGCTCAGCTCCTCATCGTTGAACCTGCCGGTCATTTCCCGGAGCGACGCGGCCTCGGCGGCGGAAAGTCCCAGTATCGACTGGAGGTCGACGCCGCTTTTCATCAGGCGCAGGGCGCGCACGGTCTCGGCGAGACCCGACACGTAGCGCGGTATATCGGCCCCCATGCCTATCACCCTGTCGATCTCCCGTATGGCTCCGTCGGCCCGACCCTCAGCGGCGAAACGGAGGATGGTAAGATAGCTTTCCAGCGGCACGACGCCGAGAATCGCGAGGGCGCTTTCCTCGCCGATGTGGCCGTCGGAGAAGGAAACCACCTGGTCCAGCAGCGACTGGGCGTCGCGCATGGAGCCGTCGGCGGCGCGCGCCAGCGTGTAGAGCGCGGACTCGTCAATGCCGAAGCCCTCGCTTCCGGCGATGTGCTTCAGGTGGGCGACGATGGCCTCGACGGACATCTTGCGGAAAAAATATTTCTGGCAGCGGGACAGGATGGTGTCCGGCACCTGGTGAATCTCGGTGGTGGCGAAGATGAACACTATGTGCGGGGGCGGCTCTTCCAGCGTTTTCAGAAGGGCGTTGAAGGCCTCCTTCGTGAGCATGTGCACTTCGTCGATGATGTAGACCTTGTAGCGCGCCTTTACCGGCGCGAAGGCTACGTTCTCCCGAAGGTCGCGGATGTTCTCTATTCCGCGGTTGGAGGCGCCGTCTATCTCGATGACGTCGAAGGAATTGCCGTCGCGTATTTCGAGGCAGTTGTCGCATTTTCCGCAGGGCGAGTCCGTGGGGCCGCCGGCGCAGTTCAGCGATTTCGCCACGATGCGCGCCATGGTGGTTTTCCCCACGCCCCGGGGCCCGGCGAAAAGGTAGGCGTGGGAAACCCTCCCGCTTTTAATGCTGTTGCGGATCGTGGTGGAGATATGGTCCTGGAAGACGACTTCGTCGAAGGTCTGAGGACGCCATTTTCTGGCAATTACCTGATATGACATGACGTTCGTGGATTGCACCGAAGGCGCGCAAGCGCTTGCGCGCCTTCGGTGCAATATGCGGAGAGGAAGGGATTCGAACCCTTGGTAGCTTACGCTACACACGGTTTCCAACCGTGCTCTTTCGGCCTCTCAGACACCTCTCCGGGGCGTTTCGATTTCCAGATACAGGAATGCGCGTTCTTTGTCAATAAGAAAGCGCGGGATGGGCCCTGCCGCTTTACCGCTTGACCCGCGGACGCCCTCTGTGTAGCATTCATCGATACAAGGCGGTAATGCCCGGCGCCGTTTCGGCGAGAAGGGGGCGATGACCGCACCCGGCGCTAACAGGGTGATACTCGAGCGATGGCGAAGAAGATTATAATTTACAGCATCCTGATTTCCTGTGCGATTTCCAGCGGCATGCGCGCGGTATCGCAGACCTCGATGGACGAAGGCAGCAAAAAGGTGCCGTTCCGCGAGGTGTGGGCGTATCTCATGGCGGGAGAGGAAAAAAGGATGAAGGGCACCGGTCCCTTCACCGATGTGTGCTATTTCAGCGCCGGGCTGGATTACCGCGGTTCGCTGGTGGGGCACAAGCCGCCGCCCGCGGAAACACGAAACCGGGAAACGCGCGTGCACATGGTCGTTACCGCGCTTTCCAATGCCGCGCTCCTGCATTTCTGCCTGGATCCATCATACGGGATTCGTTCCTCCCTGGTCGACGATATCGTGCGCGCTTCCGGGGAGTATCACGGCGTGCAGATCGATTTCGAAGCGGTCCCGGCCCGGGACAGGGACCATTTCGTCGGATTTCTCGCGGAGCTGAAGGGAAAGCTGAATGCGAAAAAAATTCTCAGCGTCGCCGTGCCGCCCCGGCGGCGGGCGGTGGAGGACGCCTACGACTATTCCGCGCTGTCAGCCGTCGCCGACAGGATAATCGTCATGGCCTATGACCAGCACTGGAGCGGAAGCGCGCCGGGAGCGGTCGCGTCGACCTGGTGGTGCCGCGAGGTCGCCGCTTTCTCAAAAAGCAGGATAGATCCCGGAAAGCTGATAATGGGAATCCCGCTGTACGGAAGGGCCTGGCAGGACAAAAAACTGTCCGGTTCCGTGACGGCGAATCGGCTTGAAGAGATGAAAAAGACATTCAGTCCGAAGATCCAGATTTGCGACCGCAACGGTCCCTATTTTACTTTCCGGGAGAACGTCGAGGTCACGGTATATTTCGACACCGCGGAATCGATACTGGAGAAGATGAAGACCTACTCCGCGGAGGGAGTGCGCGGCATTTCCTTCTGGAGGATAGGGCAGGGGTCGCCCGATATCTGGAACCATGTGGAAATCGTTAAATAATACATCACTGTTTTTCCGGAATCCCCGTCGAGAACGGTTTCGCGATTGCATGGGTGCTTTAATTTGCCGTCGTATCGGGCACCCGGGCCGCAACCCGTTGGGTGTTTACTTTCCAGGAGGTTGATATGAGAAAAAATACTTTCATCATTCTTGTATGCGCTGGCGCGTTCACGCTGCCGGTTTCGTCCGGCGCGGGCCCCGCCGGTGCTTTCAACCGGAATTTTCAGTATCATTCGATGGACGGTCCCGTTGCCCTCTATTCCGAAATCAGCGAAGAGTTTACGAAGAACCACGCGCGCCATGCCCGGCTGGTCTGGGATTATTTTCGAAAGACATTCTCCCGGTCCCCGGGAAACCGTATCGCCCTGTACTATACGAAGGACCAGAAGCTGTACGATACAATCCTGGAAAGATACCCGGCAATAATCATTAAAGGGGGGAGGCAGGTGACCGCGAACTGGACAGGAGATTTCCGGGAGTGGTTTATCATGCCGTACACAACTCCCGATTACGGCACCCAGCTTCACGAGATAAGCCATGATTTCCTTTACTTTACCTGTCCCGAATCGGAAAATTTCCCCTGGTTCAAGGAAGGAAGCGCGATGTATTACGAATCGGGGTCGTTTAACGCGGATGGGAATCTGGTCGTGGACAGACCGCTTCCCTCATATCACAAGTTGTTCAGGGAGCGGGCGGAGAAAAAGCAGCTTATTCCGCTAGGGACGCTTCTGGATATGCCAGGGAGCGATTTTTATCGCGCGGATTACACAAAGACGTATTCACAGTCCATGATATTCTTTTTTTATCTCGCCGAGAGACATCCGGAAACACTGAAGAAAATTTTTTCCGGCATTAACAATAGGAAAATCCTCAACGCTTCCGGTCTTGCGGAATGCATCATCCTGACTACCGGGAAAAAGGTCGCCGAAATGGAGCGCGAATACATCTACTTCGGGAGCGCGGCCAGGTAGCGGTATCAGCCTCGCGCTCCGGGTCAGGAGGAGCAGTCGCCTCCACCTGAAGATTTCTCCATCCGCTCTATCAGCTCGGAAATGGTCTTCTTGAGCGACAGGAATTCCTCCGGTGAAAGGCCGGAGCGGCACAGGAGCTCTTTCGGCACTTCCACCGCCTTCTTCTTTAGAATTCTTCCTTTTTCGGTCAGGGTGATATTCACCGCCCTCTCGTCCTCGCCGCTCCTCGCGCGGCGCACGAGCCCCTGACTTTCCATGCGCTTCAAAAGCGGCGTGAGCGTGCCGGAATCGAGCTGGAGGCGGCGACCGATGTCGTTCACCTTCAGCCCGTCGGTTTCCCAGAGCACCAGCATCACCAGGTACTGCGGGTAGCTGAGTTCCAGACGGTCCAGCAGCGGGCGGTACATCTTCGTCACCGCCCGGGACCCGGCGTAGAGGGTGAAGCAGAGCTGGTTGTCCAGCCTGAGCAGTTCGTCTTCCATGCGTTTCATAACAGGCGGGCGATATCACCCTCTATTTTTTCCGGCTTCGTCGCCGGGGCGAAGCGTTTTACCACCTTCCCGTTGCGGTCCACCAGGAATTTCGTGAAGTTCCACTTGATCTTCCGGGTGCCGAAGATCCCCGGGGCGGTTTCCGTCAGGTGCCTGTAGAGCGGATGGGCGCCGGGACCCTTGACGTCGATTTTCGAAAACATGGGAAAGCCGACGTTGAAGTTGACCTGGCAGAAGTTCTGGATGTCACCGTCGCCCCCGGGCTCCTGTTTCATGAACTGGTTGGAGGGGAAACCCAGCACCTCGAAGCCGCGCTCCCTGTATTTTTCATAGAGCTTCTGGAGTCCTTCGTACTGGGGGGTGAATCCGCATTTGCTGGCCGTGTTGACTATCAGGAGCACTTTCCCCTTGAAATCGGACATGGATTTGTTGAAACCGGTTATTGCCTTTACTTCGAAATCATATACTGTTTCTTGAGAATGTGCCATAATAAGTAACCTCGCAATTATATTGTATACAATATAATTGCTTACTACGTGTATCGTCAAGCGGTTTTATCGTTTTTTATATATTTTTTCCAGCCAGTTTTATTGATAATCCGACCTTGCCGGCGCACCGGGGCCGTGCATCAGCCGAAAATCATCTTCATTGCCATGCCTATGAGGAAGGAGAGCGCCACTACGCCAGACGTGATGAGGGACACTTCCGCCAGTGCCTTCCGGTAGTTCAGCCCCTTGACCACCGACATGAAGAACGTGAATACCGACACGATGGCCACGACCATGACGATCGCGACGGCGAGAGCGGTGTAGTGGTTCCTGAAGATGAAGAAGGGGCTCACGAGGCACGCCACCACGGCGAGATAGATGACTCCGGTGTACGCCGCCGCCTGGAGTGGTACGGCCCTGTCGGCGCTCTCCGCCTTCTGGGAGAGGTACTCCGAGGCGACCATCGCCAGGGTAGCCGCGATGCCGCTGATGAGGGCGGTCTTCCCGATCATCAGGGAGTTCGCGATGGCGAAGGTGAGGCCCACGACGATGCCCGTGATTTCCTGTATGGAGTTGTTGATGGCGAGGACCATGGAGCTCATATGTTTAAGGGCTCTCTCCTCTATCTGCCCCATGAGCGCTTCCTCGTGGCGCACCTCCTCCCGGATTATTTTCCGTATCCCTGGGACGCGTTCCTCGATGTCGTTGTAGTTGTGTTCCGCCTGCTCCTCGCCGTTCTCCATCATTTTAATGGTGAAGGTGAAACCGAATATCCGCGAAACCATCCGGTAGAAAAAAATCTTCGCCCTGGCGGGTTTCACTTCCCGGCCGGTGATCTTCTTGAAAAAGTTGTAATGCCGCAGTTCGTCGGCCGATATCTTCGCCAGGACCTCGGCGTTTTTTCCCCGGGCGCGCTTCGCCAGGGCGCCGTACAGCAGGTGCTCGGTGATCTCGTTTCTCTGGTAGGCAAGGATTTTGCCCGCGGTGTCGCTGTTCATGACTGTGGTCCTGTAAGTGGTGTGCGCTCCCGGCCCCGATGGCCTGCCGCGGCCCCGGAGGGTATCGTGTCACAATTACACGAACAGTCGGGGGACTGTCAAGGCGTTTTGCCGCAGTGCGGTATCAGCCGCTTCATCCACATCATTTCCCGAGGAACCTGTCGTTCCGCTTCATGTAGTCCGGCCGCGGCAGGTGCGGGTTGCGCCTTGCCAGCAGTGATATTTTTCGTTCGGCGCTTATCGATCCGATAAAACTATTCCAGTCTTCTTCCTTCATCAAGGTGTAGCCGCCGGGCAGTTCGGTGACATCTTTCCCTAACAGGCGCGTCCTCACTTCCTCCGGCGCGATGCCGTAGGCAAGGCGGTAGACGGGGCGTCCCGCGTGTTTCGGTTCCGGAAGGAAGTGGAACGAGTCGCCTTTCCCGGAATAGCAGTAGAAGTAATCGAAGCCCTGGTGGACGATGAGCAGGGAGTTGGCGGGGAGCTGGATCATCGGAAGGAGAGTCGCGTAGAGCCGGTAGTCATGCTGCATGGCGCCGCGAAATTTCAGCATCGCGTTGTAATGGTAGAGCGAGAAGAGCACCAGGAGCGGGGGAACGAACGCGGCGCGGATTTCCGGGACGAAGGAAGCCGCGGCGAAGGCGCCGGGTATGAAGATCAGTATAAAGAGCCGGTAGGCCATGTCGGGCGAGTTGAAGTGCATGAACGGAAACATGGCGACGAGGTACACCGGCAGCAGGTAGAGGGAGAAACGGCTCATGCTGGACCTGCGCTTCAGGTGGGCGATAAGAAGGAGCGCCGGCGCCGAGACCCACAGGGCAATCTCCGGGAGCTGCCAGCGGCCGATCGGCGAAATTTTATAGTAGGACGCGGGCGGGAAGTTCGGCGCGGCGGAAAAGACGGAGGATATCCGCGAGAAATCGGCCGGGTTGATCAGGTTTGGGAAGAGGAGCGTCAGCAGGGGAAGAATGATTGCGAGCGATCCGAGTCCGAGGATGAGGGCTTTCCTCCTGGAAATCACGGGGAGGAAAAACACCAGGCAGAAGAGAAGGCCGATGACCGCCATCAGCTTATGCGCGAAAAAGGTGATCAGCAGCGAAACGGCGAGGCAGGCGAGGTTCCGGTGCTTCGCGCCGTCCACGAATAGTACAGCCGCCATCCAGATGAGGAACATGAACGCGACGATCCCGCCGAGGTTCTTCACGTATTCAAAAGAAAATTCGCACAGCATGGAGTTGAACGCGCCGAGGAGCGCGAGCGCCATTCCCGCGGATTCATCGCGCAGCTTTTTCCCCGTGAAGTAGAGCGGGAAGACCATGATGGATGACAGGAGGAGTATCACCAGCTTGTTGGTGACGACGATATCGTTCCACAGCCGGGACGCCCCGACCATCAGGTAGAGCACGGGTGACGACTCCGGGCTGAAGAAATGCCCGTGCAGGAGGTAATAGCGCACCTGGGCGGCGTAGTAGTAGCCGTCGGAGCCGAAGGCCATGTCGGAGGAGAACAGTATCATCCCCTGGACCACGGCGTGGAGAACGAAGGCCAGCCCGAGGAGGATGGCCCACCTGCGTTTTTTTGCGAGGGCGATGATATCAGCCGCCGTGATGATCATTGGTCCTGTACCTCGATACCGCCACGAGCTCCGGTTCCGCAGACCCCGGCTTCGCGCGGCGGGTCCGCGTTTCCACCACGCTTCCCGACCTGGTGACCGCGATATCTATCGCGCAGGGCTCCAGGTTTCGCGACGCCATCATCCGCGCTTTCAGCTCCTCGGCCCCAAGCGTGAAATCAAGGGACACCGGGCCGCCCGATACATTCCGGAAGCGCAGGTCCTTGTACCCGTACTTGACCGCCGCGTCCGTCCCAAGCGGCGTGTAGCGCTCGTCGTCGGCGTACAGGTCCACGGAATGGGCGTGCCGCTCGAGAATCTCCATGCCGGAAAGGAGCGCGAGATGATAGATGATGCCCGCCAGCTGGCAGAGCCCGCCGCCGGTCTCGGCGCCGAGCCTGCAGTCCGAGAGGGCCCTGCCCGCGCGGTATCCCTGCTCCTCGCCGGGATTTCCCACCATGCGCCAGAAGGAGAAGATCTTCCCCGGTGGTATGACGGCGCCGCGTATGCGCGATACGGCGATCCCGATGTTGTGGATCTTGGCCGCCGAGAGCTCGTGCTCCCGGATGGGCTGGCGAATTTCCAGCACGCAGCGCATTTTCCCGAATGAGGTATCCTGCGCCGTTGTGGCGAACCGCCCGCAGCGGCCCGTGAGCGCGTCGGCGGCCGATCTGCGCAGCAGCCGTATCCGCAGCTTCAGGCGCTCCGGGAAAAGGTTGCGAAGCAGTTTGATGAGTTTTATCATGTCGGATTATTCAACGCCGTGTTTCCAGGTGCACAGTGTAATGACATATCCGTCCCTGTCGTCAATAGAATATTCTTATAGCTGACACGACGCCGTATCCGGGCCGGATAATCAACCGGAATTGCTGATATGATGGCACCTTGTGTTTTCAACGCGGCAGTCATTCCCTGGTGCGGCGTTCAATCTGGCCGCTCACTTACCATCCCATAACTGTTTTTTCCCGGTTTCGAACCGGGCGCTTTCGCGGTTCCAGGTCAGATCAACCGATGAGTACTTCAGCTGGGTGTCGAGAAAACGCCGTATCGTATCGCGCGCTGCTTCCCGGCCTCCGCCGTAGAAGAGAAAGAGCAGGTTGTCTTTCCGGGTGAAGTTAACGGACACCTTCGCGGTCGTGCCGTACCTCGGGAAGGAATAGGTGAAATGTGTGATTTTCGATGCTTCGTTTTTCGGGAACATCGGGTGACTGCTGATTGTGTCGGTGAACCGTTCCGTCAGCGCCCTGTCGTGTTTTTCCCTGAGAAAGTCCGCCAGGGTAATGGAAGGGAGGATTTTTTCCGTCACGTCGGAGAAGGAGCCGTCCCGGCACGAGAGGACACGGACAAAGTTCCTGTCCCATACGCCGGGGTTGAAGACCTGGCTGATGCAGAGGTACACCCCTTCACGGGCGTCCCTGTACAGCACCACCTCGTCGGTACGACCGCCGCCGCCGGTACCGTGGTCCTCGATCCGGATGTATCCGTTGCCCGTGTCGACGATGGCGGCGAAGTCGTAGTCCGCGCTCGAGCGGGTGATCCACTTGCCGCCCGACCGCCTCAATGCGTATTTTCTCGAATCGGGAGCGAATGAATTTGAAAAATATTTTTGAGGAAGCATGTTGTAGTATTCGAGCACGTTCTTACGGTTTTCCCAGGGAGATGCGGGACGGGTGAGTGAAAGAAGGGCTGCCACCATGACGAGCAGGGGCAGGAATGGCGTGCTTTTCCGGTTCATATTGGTTCCTTCAATCCTGTGGATGGCGATGGTCACGGAAATAAAAAGGCGCGTCCCGGTCATCCGTGACGCGCCTTCACGCTGCGGAGAGGGAGGGATTCGAACCCTCGGAGGGGAAACCCCTCAACGGTTTTCGAGACCGCCCCATTCGGCCACTCTGGCACCTCTCCCGGTTGCGTGCTTTCGCTCTTTATCCTTTCTTAATCTTCTTTTTTATTTCGTCAACCGTTTCCTTGGCGTCGATGCACGGTACCGAGAAAAATACGGGCTCCCTGTTGTAGTACTCGATGAGCGGCATGGTGTTGTCCCGGTAGACCTTCAGCCGGTTCTTTATCACGTCGTCCTTCTCGTCGTCGCGCTGGACCACCGGGCTCCCGCAGAGGTCACACACGCCTTCCTTCCTGGTCGGCTTGGTGTGGATGTTGTAGATCGCCTGGCACGCTGAGTTGGAGCAGGTCCTGCGGCTGGTGAGCCTGCGGAGGAGCAGTTCCTCGGGGACGTCGAGGTTGATGACCGCGTCGAGCGAGAGGCCCATGCCGGCCAGGAGCGCCTTCAGGGAATCCGCCTGCGCGATGGTCCGGGGAAACCCGTCGAAGATGAAGCCGCCGGCGCAGTCCGGCTGTTTCAGGCGCTCGCGTATGCAGTCCATGATCACCTCGTCGGGAACGAGCCTCCCCGACTTCATGAATTCGTCGGCCTTTTTGCCCACCGCAGAGCCTTTCTTCACTTCGCCGCGGAGGATGTCCCCCGTCGATATCTGGGGTATGCCGTACTCCTTCACGAGCACCGCCGATACTGTTCCCTTGCCGGCGCCCGGCGCACCGAGCAGTATGATTCTCATAGCGTCCTCCCGGTCCCGTGCGCTCACGCCCACACGAGCGTCTTCACGTTATTCAGCACCACTTCCTTCGTGGGGTAGATATCTTCCACTATTTCCTCCGGCTGGAACCAGAGCTTGATCTCCTTCTCGGCGTCCTCGGGGCTGGATGAGGCGTGGACCACGTTTTCGTATACGCCCGAGGTGGTGATGCGGCCGTACGCGCCGCGGATCGACACGGGGTTCGCCTTCTCGGGATCGGTGTCCCCCACGATGTCGCGGATCTTCTTGATGGCGTCTTCGCCCTGGTAGACGAAGGCGACCACGCGTTTGATGTTGTGCTGCTTGCCCATGATGTAATCGATGAGCTCGCCGAAGAACGGCTTGCCCTTTAAATGCTCGTAATGCTTCTCGGCGAGCTCCTTCTTCACGTTCACCACCTTCGCTGCGACGATGATGAGCTTCGCCTCGGAAAGACGCGAGAGAATGTTGCCCGTCAGCGACTTGATGAGCCCGTCGGGCTTTATAAGGATGAGTGTCTGTTCCAGTGCCATGGTTGCGCTCCGCTCAGATTGGTATGAAAAACAGGATCATCACCCGGCAGGAGGGGGAAATTATCAAGGATTTTTTTTCGCGGCGCGGCGGAGCCTGTCCATGATGGCCAGGCCCAGTCCCGTTTCCGGGACGGGTTCCGCGATAATCACTGGCGCGCCGCTGGCGTCCAGGGAGTGGAGCGCCGAGAAGACGCGCGCCGCGGCCTCCCGGAGATCTCCCCGGGGAGAGAGGACCTCTACCTTCGCGTAGCTGCCCCCCGCCGGCGGCTCCCGGAAGGCGAGGTACGCCGCGCCCTCGGCGGCGACGACCGTGCCGTCGAGGATGACAACGGGCGTGCGCGGCGAGTAATGGCTGGAAAGCTGGCCCGGGGCCTCCACGCCGGGAGTGTGCGACGTGGCGACGGGGCCGATGATCGCTTCTATTTCCTCGAGGGCAAGGCCGCCGGGGCGCAGCAGCCGGGGCCCCGTGTCGCCGAATGCGATGATGGTGGATTCGACTCCCACCGCACAGGGCCCGCCGTCGAGTATCATCTCCACCCTGTCGCCGAGCTGGCGTTCCACGTGTTCCGCCGTGGTGGGGCTGATGAAACCGAATGGGTTCGCGCTGGGCGCGGCGATGGGCGTACCGGACAGGGCGATAAGTTCCCGGGCTATGGGGTGTGCCGGCATGCGCAGGGCGACGGTCCCCAGGCCCGCGGTGACGATGTCCGGCACCGCGGCTGATTTCGGAAGCACCACGGTGAGCGGCCCGGGCCAGAACGCGGCGATGAGCTTTTCCGCCAGGGGATGCGGCCTTTCCGCGAGGAGCGGGAGGGCGTCCGTGCCGGCGATATGGACGATGAGTGGATCGAAGCGCGGCCTTCCCTTCGCCTCGAAGATCCCCGCCGCCGCCACGGCGTTGAGCGCGTCGGCGCCGAGGCCGTAGACGGTCTCCGTGGGGAAGGCGACCAGGCCGCCGCGCCGGATGATATCGGCCGCCCTCGTGATGCTTTCTCTGTCCGCCGTGATTTTCATGTTCCGCGTTCTCGTATCGACCGCCCGCGGGGAGATGGAAGCGCGGGTATCAAAGAGTGCCAAGTACATTTTTGAAAAAATATCATACATATTATTCACTTGATTTTCCCGCCGGGATGTGTTCTATTAATAATGCGGCACGCTGCCGCGCTGAAAGCCATGGAACCACTGCCGGGTTACACCATAATTGAGGAGAGGACGATATCGCCCTCCAGGAGCGTCTGCGACGCCGTCGCCTCCGACGGTGCGAAAGTCCTGATCGATGCCTACCTGCTGCGGGGCGGTTCCATGTCGGACCTCGCGGCGTTTAAAAGCGAGATTGATATCATCCGCGGCCTGCCGGAAGGAGCCTTTGTCGGGATGCGGGACGTGATCTACCGGCACGACAGGGTGATACTCGTCCTCGACGCGTATCCCGGAAAGCCCCTGGAATCGTATTTCAACAATGAGGCGGCGCCGGTGAAGGAGGCGCTGCTCGCGGGGATACGGATCGCGGCCGCGCTGGAAATCATCCACAGCCGCGGCGTGACCCACCGGAACCTGAATCCATCGAGCATACTCGTGAAAGAGGGGCTCTCCGAGGTCCGGTTCACCGAGCCCGGCGCGGTCCTCCTCTTAACGCGTGAATCCGACGCCATCTCCGATCCGGCGGTGGTGCACACGCGGCTTGCCTGTATTTCCCCGGAACAGACCGGACGGATAATGCGGACACCGGACCACCGCTCCGATCTCTACTCGCTGGGCGCGGTCCTCTACGGGCTGCTGGCCGGGCACCCGCCCTTCCGCGCCCTGGGCGCGATGGAGCTGATCCACGCGCACCTGGCGCACCGCCCGCTGCCCATTCACGAGGAGCGTCCGGAAGTTCCCCGGATGGTGTCGGACATCGTCCTGAAACTCCTGGCGAAATCGCCCGAAGACAGGTACCAGACGGCATACGGCCTCAGGGTCGACCTCGAGGAGTGCCTCCACCAGGTGGCCGAGTCCGGCATGGTGCGCTATTTCCCCGCCGGCGCGTACGATATCCCCGAGCGCCTGGTCATTCCCCGGAAGCTGTACGGCCGCGAGAGCGAGATGGAAATCCTGGAGTCGTCGTTCTCCCGGGCGCGGCTGGGTTTCCCGGAACTGGTGCTTGTCGCCGGCGCGGACGGATCCGGCAAGACGGCCCTGGCCGGTGAGTTCCAGGAAGCCGTTATGCGACATGGCTGTAATTTCGTCTACGGCAAGTTCGAGGAGATGAAGCGGCACGCGCCCTTCAGCGCCTTCATACAGGCGTTCCAGTCGTTCTTCCGGCGGGTGCTCTCCGAAAGCGATGAAGAAGCAGGGAAGTGGCGGAAGAAGCTCTCCGACGCACTGGGCGCGGCGGGCGGCGTCATCGCCGACGTGATTCCAGAAGTCGGGATACTCCTGGGCGATCTTACCGGCCCCGCGGAGGCGGGACCCGAGGAATCGCGCAACAGGTTCAACAGGGCATTCCAGGGTTTCGCCAGGCTCTTTGCCGGGGAAGACGCCGTGCTGGTGCTCTTTCTCGACGACCTGCACTGGGCCGATCCGGCGAGCTTTTCGCTCATCGTCTCGCTCTTCCGGGAGAGCGACCTGAAGCATTTCATGATAGTGGCGACGTTCCGCGAGGGCGCCGACGCGCCGGGAGGGGAGATCGCCCGCGCCTTTGACGGACCGGGAGTGCCCGTGCGCAAACTAATCCTGGGTCCCATCCGCGAACCGGACCTTGCGGCGCTTGTCGGAGAGTCCCTCCGGTGCGGTCCGGAGAGAGCGCGCTCACTCGCGGGCATCCTCCTGGAGAAAACCGGCGGCATGCCCATCCTCATCGCGCAGTACCTCAGGCGGCTGGCCGACGAAGGAGTCATTGCCTGCAATCCGGGACGTGGCTGGGAATGGGATGATGATACGATCCGGAGCATGAGCGTCGCCGACAACCTTGCCGACATGCTCAGCGGCAGGGTTATGGGCCTTGGCGACGACGCGCGGAAGGCGCTCGAATGGGCGGCCTGCTTCGGCGGGGACTTTGACCTGGAGGACCTCGCGGGAGTGATGGGCGCTTCCGTCGAGGATCTCCTCCGTCACATGGAGAATGCCGCGAAAAGCGGGCTCGTGATACAGGCCGCCGGCAAATACCGCTTCGCCCACGACCGGATACGCGACGCGGTGTTCGAGCGACTCGGGGACGGCGACAGGATGATGATGCGTCTGCGGATCGGCAACCACATCCTGAAAAGGACGGCAGCCCCTTCCCTGGAGGAGGGTATCTTCTCCATAGTGGACCACCTGAACGCCGGTGCGGGGCTCATCGGCGAAACGTACGACAGGATGGACCTGGCGCGACTCAACCTCATGGCGGGCATCAAGGCGAAACGCTCCACCGCGTACCTCGCCGCCGCACGGTACCTCGCGGCGGCTGAATCGCTCCTGCCGCAGGACCGGTGGGAACGCAGCTATGAGCTGACCTACGAAATTCTTTTCGAAAAAATGAAGTGCGAGTACATGAGCGGAAACTTCCGGGAGGCGGAGGAGATATTCAGGCAGCTTGAAAATGGCGCCCGCCCGGGCCTCGACCTCTGCCGGGCCTGCAATATCATGATCATGCTCAACACCTCGTCGGGAAAGAACGCAGCCGCCGTGGAGTATGGTTTCCGCGCGCTCGGCAACCTGGGCATCCGCCTGCCAAAGAGGCCCTCCCGGATGAAAATCTTCGCGGAAATGCGCGTATTGAACGCCCGCCTTCGGGGAAAAAAGGCGGGAACCATTACAGCCCTCCCCCCGATGGAAGACGAGGTGGCCAAAACCGCCTGCGAGACGCTCATCAATATGGTGTCCCCGGCGTATTTCAGCAATTCCAGGCTGATGGCGTCCATCGTAATAAAAATGGTGAAGCTCGTGCTTCGCAGGGGAAACACAGATCCTTCCCCCATGATATTCGTGTCCTTCGCGGGGCTCGCGGGGAACCTGCTGGGCGACCACGAAACCGCGGGGGCGATCGCCCGGGGCGCATTGAAGCTCGCCGACGACCAGCCTGCCGGCAAGTACCGCTGCAAGGTGCACCATATCTTCGCCCTCGCGGTGAACCATTGGACGGCCCATGCCCGTGGCGACGCGGAGCATTTCCTGCGCGCGTACAACAGGGGTCTCGAGTCCGGCGACTTCATGTACGCGGCGCACAGCATGGTCCACATGATTATGGCGCGCGTAATCGTGGGGGACAACCTGGATGATATTTTCACCGAATGCAGGAAGTACGAGGGTTTCCTGCGGCGCACCGGCGATCCCTTCGTCATACGGAATTTTGAGGACAGCTTCCAGATGTACCTCAACCACAAGGGGCTCACGGAATCCCGCCACAGCCTGAACAGCCACGGGTACGACGAGGATGCCCGCATCGGGGAGGTGAGAAAGGGCGGGAATATCATCGAACTCTTTTACCACCTCCTGACCAGGGCGCGGGTCCTGTACCTTGCCGGGCATATCGGCGAGTGCCTCCGTTTCTGTGAGGAGATGGAATCAATCAAGCGGATTCCCATGGGCACCCTGCAGACGGCGGAACACTGCTTCTATTATTCACTGGCACTGGCAGCATGCGGCGACGCGCTCCCGCTCCGGGCGCGCCTCCGCCGGCTGAAAAAAAACCGGAAGGAGATGCGTCGCTGGGCCGCGGGCTGCCCTGACAACTTTATGCACAAGCTCCATCTGATCGACGCGGAGATTGCGCGGCTCTCCGGCGATGGTATTGGCGCCATGCGTCACTACCGGAGCGCGGCGGAGGCGGCGCGCGCCGCCGGCTATGTGCAGAACCAGGCGATAGCCCACGAGAGGGCGGCCCTCTTCTACGAAGAGAGCGGGTTTGAGGAGACGGCGGGACTGTATTTCGAGCTGGCGTTCAAGTGCTACCTGGACTGGGGCGGGGATTCGAAGGTCTATGACATGCGGGAACGGTACGCTCCACTACGGGAGCGCCTGGGGTCGAACATAGCGTTTGTACGGCACCGCCGGGCCGACATGGCGCGCATGGTGGACACCGAGGCGATGGTGAAGGCGCTCCTGTCGATATCGGGCGAGATCGTCATCGAGAAACTGATGGAGGAGCTCCTCGCCATCCTGCTGGAGAGCTCCGGCGCCGAGAGGTGTTTCCTTCTGCTGGAAAAGGACGGCGCCCTGAACGTGGTCGCGGAAGGGCCCCCGGGTGAGGACGGCTTTAGGCTGAAGACGCCCCTGCCGGCGGAGATGCACGGCGGCATTCCGCAGATGGTGGTGAACTACGTGAAGAGGACGATGGACGCCGTGGTCCTGGGCGACGCGTGCGCCGACGGCATCTTCCGGGAGGACGCGGTCATCCGCGGCAGGATGGTGCGCTCCCTCCTCTGCGCCCCGCTGGTCCGCGGGAAGAACCTGGTGGGCATGGTCTACATGGAGAACAACCTCACCTCGCAGGCGTTCCAGCCGGAGAAGATCGAAATGGTGCGCCTCCTGTCGGCACAGGCGGCGATCGCGCTGGAAAACGCCATCCTCTACGAGAAGGCCCGCAGCGCCGAGCAGGAATCGTACAGCCAGTGCCAGGAGATCCAGGGGCAGTACGAGGAACTGGAGGCGATGTACGAGGAGATGGAGGCGATGAACCAGGAGATGAGCAAGACCTCCCGGGAGCTCATGGACGCGAACGCGAACCTGGCGGAAAGCGAGGCCCGGTACCGCCTCCTGGCGGAAAACCTCACCGACGTGATCTGGACCATGGATCTGAACCTGAAGTTCCACTACGTGAGCCCGTCCGTGGAGCGCCTTTCCGGGTTCACCCCGGAGGAGATACTCTCCATGGAACTCACGGACATCCTGACCCGCGACTCGATCGACCGCGCCTTGGGCGTACTCGGCGAGGAATTCCGGCGCGACCGGGAGGGCGGCGATTCCTTTGGCAGGTCGCGCGTGATGGAGCTCGAGGAAAAGCGCAAGGACGGCAGCACGGTCTGGATTGAGGTCAGGGTGTCGTTCCTCTACGATGGGGAGGGGAAGCCAAACCTGGTGCTGGGCGTATCGCGCGACATCACGGAACGGCACAGGGCGATAGAGAGGATTCGGAGCACAAGGAACTATCTCAACAGCATACTGAACTCGCTGCCTTCGATGCTGATGGCGGTGGACAAGGAAGGCTATATCCTCCAATGGAACGGTGCGGCGGAGGAATATTTCAAAATACCCAGGGAGTCGGCGATGATGACCTACCTCTGGGAGACGGTCCCCTTCATGGCCGCCTACCGCGATATCGTCCACGGCGTGATAGAGAACGGCAAGCCGATAGAGCTCCACCGCGAGAGCGTGTTCCTCGGCGAGGAAAAGTTTTTCGACATCGCCATGTATCCGCTGTCCCTGACGGAAACCGGGGGCGCCGTGGTCCGGATAGACGACATCACCGGCAGGGTGCGTATAGAGCAGGTGATGGTGCAGACCGAGAAGATGCTCTCCCTGGGCGGGCTGGCCGCGGGGATGGCGCACGAGATCAACAACCCGCTGGGCGGGATCATGCTGGGGGCGCAAAATATCAGGCGCCGCCTTACGGGTGACCTGGAAAAGAACCTCGAGACGGCACGGGAACTGGGGATCACGATGGAACAGCTGTCGCGCTACAACGAGAACCGCGGCGTCATCAAGCTCCTCGACGGAATCGTCGCCATGGGTGAGAGGGCCTCGCAGATAGTGACGAACATGCTCAATTTCAGCAGGCACGGCGACGTGGAGAAGGAGCCGGTGAGCCTCGACACGCTCCTGGACCAGACCGTGGAGCTCGCGTCCCACGATTACGATCTGAAGAAGAAGTACGACTTCCGCCATATCCAGGTGGACCGCGAATACGAGGAGGGGCTCCCGCCGGTGCCGTGCAACCGGATAGAGATAGAGCAGGTGATACTCAATTTATTGAAGAATTCAGCACAGGCCATGAGGGAAATCACCCGGGAAGGGTACCGGCCGCGTAGCGTCCTGCGTCGTTACCAAAGGAACAA
>JAGODF010000356.1 GCA_017998375.1 Spirochaetota bacterium | reverse complement strand
GGCGGAGGCGCGCGATGCGGAGCGCGTTGGTGCCGTCGCCCACGCCGTTGGTGGTGTTAAAGTCGCCCGTGCCGCCGATGTCCCGGCCCTGCGCCGCCGCGATCCGGTCCACGTCGGCGATGATCGAATCGTCCACCGCCATCACCGACGCCGGGTTGTACTGCGGCGTGATGGTGATGTGCTCGCGCTCCGGCAGGAACTTCATGATGTCGTTCACGCGCCGGTAGTCGAAGGAGCCGTTGGCCCCGCCCTCCCGGAGCACCCCGGTGAGACCCACGAGGAACTGCCCCGAATCCTCGAGGTAGCGGATCATGAAATTGCGCCGGTCGTGGTCGCGCGCCGTGGTAGCCTTGATGCCGAAATGCCCGTTGTGGTCAAGGTACGCCACCACGCCGGTGCGCGCGTCGTTGATCTTTCGAATAACGGTCAGCACCGAATCGTTGGCGTTGTAGGAGATCTGCGTCATCATGTCGCGCCCGTCGTTCGTCATCAGGGTGATGGTCCCCGTGATGCCTATGGGCGCCGACGCGTCCACGCGGTTGTTCCCCGCCACCTTGAAGATCGCCGTCACGTCGGCGATGCCGTCGTTGTTCAGGTCGTGGTTGCCGTCCACGTTGTCGCCGCTGATGGGGATGTGGCGGAAGAAGTTGAAGTTCGTCTCCCCCCTCCTCCCGAAACCGTCGCGGTGCACCTCGTTGGTGAGGTCCGTGAGGTTCACGGCGAAGGCGTTGATGTCGTTGATGTTCTCGCGCAGCGTCACGTCGCGCGTCTCGATGAGGCCCTTGAGTATACCCCCTTCCAGGGTGATGTCGGTGCCCGTCTCCTGCCACACCACGCGGTAGAAGCCGTGGTTCTCGCCGTCCGGGCGCGCCTCCAGAGGCCGGAAGATCTCGCCCTGGATGAAGTTTTCTCCGCTGATGTAGACGATCGTCTCGTCGCGGTCGCTCCGTCCCACGGCGATGTTCACCAGGTTGGAGAGCTGCTCTATGAGCGCGTCGCGCCGGTCGCGCAGGTCGTTCGGCTGGTCGCCCAGCGCCTCGGCCTTGAGGATGCGCACGTTAAGGTCGCGGATGTTCCGCCCTATGGAGTTGATCTCGTTCACGCGGGCACCCACCTGGTTGTTCACGTTCTCCCGGAGGTCGTAGAGCTGGCGGAAGATGTTCCGCACCTCGCTCGCCAGGTTGATCGCCTTCTCCTTAACCACCTCGCGGGTGGCGCGCTGCTCGGGATAGCGCGAGAGCTCCTCCCATCCCCTCCAGAGTTCGTCGAGCCTGGAGCGGAGCGAATCCGCCGAGGGCTCGTTGTAGATCTGCTCTATCTGCCGGATGAGCGTGTCCTTCGTCTCCCAGTAGCCCGACACGTCCATCTCGGCCACGATCCGGTCGTCGATGAAGGTGTTGCGGACGCGTTCCACTATCGACACCTCGGAGCCCTGGCCTATGTTGCCGGGCGTCTCCGCGCGGTTGAGCGCCGGCACGTAGAGCGGGTCGGCGGCCGATATCACCACGCGCTGGCGCGAGTACTCGCGATTCTCCGCGTTCGAAATGTTGTGGCCGGTGGTGTGGAGCGCCTGCTGGTGCGACATGAGGCCGCGCTTCCCGATTTCGATTCCCATGAAGGATGAATTCATATCGTACCTCTTTCCCTACACAACCCTGTTAAAAATCAGGGGGTTTTCGATCGTGCTGTTTTCCACGGCCTTCCGGGTGTACCCGGTCTTGAGCGACACCTTGCTCTTCGCCTCGGCGAGGAGCAAGGTGTAAAAATCCATGCTGTCCTTCGCGAGCTTCCCGTTGGTTTCCGTGAGCGCCTGTATCTTCCAGAGGAGCGTTTTGAGTTCGGCACCCATGCGGGTAAGACTCGCCGCGCGTTCCCCGTCGAGGGAGGCCGCGATGTCCCGGAGCGACACGCCGGCGCCGACGCGATGTTCCCTGCGAAACTCGTCGACCGCCTCGGCGCGCGTATCCTCCAGCGCGGAGATCCTGTTCAGTAGCTTTTCCTGCTTCACGGAGAGCGCCTCCAGGAGCTTCCCGTCCCTGGCGATGATGGCGCCGCCCTTCTCTTCCTCGAGCGCGCACACCGAGCCGTAAAGGTCCAGTTCCTGGCGGAGTATCTTTTCAATGTGGAGAGCCGGCTTCATGTAACCCCTCCCTGGGAATCGCTGCATCCTGATTTTGTCTCATTTATAGGTATCGGACGGTTTTTTAGAACGGTTAAGGACTTTTTAGGCCGATAATGCGACATATCGCGAAAAACAGGGGTCAGAGCACCGGACGGAAACGGATCGGGCATCCCCTCCGGGATGCCCGATCCGGCGATGCAACGGCGATTTCCTGAAACACGGCCCTGAAAGGGGTGCTACGACACCATCTCTTCCTTCCGCTTCTTCAGTTCCTCGGCCCGGAGTTCCTTGCGGAGGATCTTGCCCACGGCCGATTTCGGCAGTTCGTTCCTGAACTCGACTTCCGCGGGGAGCTTGTATGTCGCGAGCTTTTCGCGGCAGAAATCCAGGATTTCCGCTTCCGTCGCCTCCTCGCCCGGCTTGAGCACGATGAAGGCCTTCACCGCCTCTCCGCGGGTCTCGTGCTTCACGCCCACGGCGCAGGCCTCGAGCACTTTCGGGTGAGAGAAGAGCACCTCGTCGATCTCGCGCGGGTATACGTTGTAGCCGCCGGAGATGACCATGTCCTTGATGCGGTCGACAATGTAGAAATAGCCGTCATCGTCCATCTGCGCCACGTCGCCCGTGTGGAGCCAGCCGTCGCGGAGCGTGTCGCGGGTCTCATCGTCCATGCCCTTGTATCCCCGCATCACCTGGGGACCGCGGATGATGAGCTCGCCCGGTTTTCCCGCGGGCACGTCTGTGGCGCGGTCGTCGATATCGACCAGCCTGCACTCCACGTCCGGTATGGGAAGGCCTATGCTCCCGGGCTTCGGCATCCCCTTGGCGAAGGGGTTGATGTGCGTGACCGGCGAGGACTCGGTCATGCCGAATCCCTCGCAGATGACGGTGCCCGTCTTTTCCTCGAACCTGCTGATCACTTCCACGGGGAGCGGCGCGCTCCCGCTGAAGGCCCCGGTGATGTGGGACAGGTCCATCGTCTGGAATTTCGGATGGTTGATGATGCCGATGTACATGGTGGGCACCATCGGGACAAATGTGGGCCTGAACTTCTCGAACGCCTCGATGAGCGGCTCCGGCTGCGGCTTGGGAATGAGGACGATGTTCCATGCCTTCATGATGGCGTAGTTCATCGACACCGTGAGCCCGAATACGTGGAAGAAGGGAAGCGCGCCCAGCATCACCTCGCCGGCGTTCTTCACCGAGGGAAACCACGACGCCACCTGCTGCACGTTGCGGCTCAGGTTGCCGTGGGTGAGTATCACCCCCTTCGACACGCCCGTCGTTCCGCCCGTGTACTGGTACTGCGCGATATCGTCCATGCCGACGGCCGCGCGCGCCCGCGCGGAACCGGAGCTTTTCAGAAGGTCCTTCCAGCGGTACACCTCCGGAATCTTCGGGACGTCCGCGGCGAGTCCTTTTTTCTTTGCCACGAGCGGGAAGAGGAGGCTCTTCGGGAATGGGAGATAGTCGCCGATGGAGGCGACGATTACCTGCTTCACGCCGGTCCTGGGCCGGAGGCCGATGATCCGTTTCGCGAGAAGGTCGATCACGATCACCGCCTTCGACTCGGAATCCTTGAGCTGGTGCTCGAGCTCCTTGTCCGAGTAGAGGGGATTGTTCATCACCGCGATGGCGCCGAGCTTGAGGATGCCGTAGTACGCGGCCACGCAGTGGACCGTGTTGGGAAGGATGATCGCCACGCTGTCGCCCTTCCGGATGCCGAACCCGGCGAGCGCCGAGGCGACCCTGTCCGCCATCTCGTTCAATTCCCGGTACGTGACCGTGTATCCCATGAAGGTCAGTGC
>JAGODF010000355.1 GCA_017998375.1 Spirochaetota bacterium | reverse complement strand
GGCTTATCGGTCATCACGTCGACCGACAGCGGTGAAACCAGTGAATGGTTCTCCTCCACGTGGGACTTCGCGAAGCAGATCCTGCCTCTTCTTCTTTTCGGCGTGCTCATAGCCGGGTTCCTCCTGGGCCGGCCCGGGAAGGAAGGCGTGATCCCGAACGAGTGGGTTGCCTGGGCCGTGGGCGGCAACTCGCTGTGGGCGAATTTCTTCGCGGCGCTCTCCGGCGCCTTCATGTACTTCGCCACGCTCACGGAAGTGCCCATCGTCCAGGGGCTCATCGGCAGCGGCATGGGCAAGGGCCCGGCACTGGCGCTCCTTCTCGCGGGGCCGGCGCTCTCGCTTCCCAGCATGCTGGTGATCAAGAGCGTCATCGGCTGGAGGAAGACCCTGGTGTTCATAGGCCTCGTGGTGTCCATGGCCACGATCACGGGGATGATATACGGCGCGCTGTTTTGAAAGTGCGTGATAAGGATAACCACAGAGGCACAGAGAACACAGAGGGTCTTTGCTAAAAAGTGAGTGATGAAGGCAACGGCTATGTCTCACGCGGAGACGCGGGGACGCGGAGGAATTTATAACAAGCCTTTCTCTGTGTCTCTGCGCCTCTGTGGTTGCCTTTAAATAATAGTGGAGGATATCATGAAAATCGAAATTCTCGGTACGGGATGCGCCAAGTGCGAAAAGCTCGAGCATCTGGCGCGCGAGGCCGTGAAGGAGCTGAGCTCCGACGCGGAAATAACCAAGGTGAAGGACCTCAACGCCATCATGGCCTACGGCGTCATGATCACCCCGGCCCTGGTGGTGGACGGCGAAGTGAAGTCGGCGGGAAAGCTCCCGTCGAAGGAAGAAATCAAGAAGTGGGTATCGTAACCCATGGAAAGCGCGGATACATATCCGCGCCTCCGGAGAATGTATGATATGGAGAAAAATAATGGCCGATAACTGCTGTTCCGGCGGAACGAAGCTTCTTTACTCATGTTCCGGTTCCGCGGACGTGGGACTTCTCGCCGACCGCGTGTCGCGGAAGCTCCGCGATGACGGTTTCGCGCGCATGACCTGCCTTGCCGGCGTTGGCGCCGACCTCTCGGGCTTCGTCATGTCGGCAAAAGGGGCCGATGAAAATATCACGATCGACGGATGCGCCACAGCCTGCGCGAAGAAATGCCTGGAAAGGGCAGGCGCACCCGTCACCTCGTACATTCTCACGGACTTCGGCTGCGAAAAGGGAAGCTCGCCCGTGACCGATGAACTTGTGGACAGGATCTGCGGAATGATAAGGAATGCCGCAAAACCATCGGCGGACCCGGTCTCCAGCGGAAGCGGCTGCGGTTGCGGCGGAGCGTGTTGACGGTTCCGTGATGGGCGATACCATCATCAAGATCTCCGGAGAGGAGCTGATCCGCATGAATGGGGCGGTCATGGACGCGGACCGGGACGACGCCTTCGCCATGCTGAAGATTCTTCTTCAACGCGCCGAGGCAGTGTCATCTCCGGGAATGAAGAGCCATCTGGACAAGTAGCGCGGGAGGACAGGATTTAACGGCATTCATGGAAATGGCTTCCCGCCTTCGCGGGAATGACAAGTGTGATACTGCCAGCAGGATCACATCACCATTAACTCTCTGTGCCTCTGCGCCTCTGTGGTTGCCGTTTATATTTTGAAAAAACTGAAGGGAACAAACACCATGAAAACACTAAAATTCATCCTTCCGATCATCATCGCCCTGGGAATCGCGGCGATTCCCGTATCACGGGAATGCGACTGCGGGACGCCCCTGGCGGGCCTCCTGGGAATCTTCGGCTGCAGCGACGGCCGGGCTCCCCATTCCCATGACGACGCGCCTAACGCCGCGTCGCTCCAGGAACCGCCCGCAGAAGCAGCCGCGGTCAGGAACGATGCCGTTTCAAATGTATCGCCGGAGGTCACCTTCGTGGAGCTTGGCTCAGTCAACTGCATTCCCTGCAAGATGATGCAGCCCATTATGAAGGCGGTTGAGGAGAAGTTCGGCGGCCGCGTGCGCGTGGTGTTCCACGACGTATGGACCCCGGAAGGCAGGCAGGACGCCATGAAGTACCGCATCCGCGCCATTCCCACCCAGGTGTTTCTCGATAAACATGGCAACGAGTATTTCCGGCACGAGGGATTTTTCCCCCAGGCCGAGGTTGAGAAAGTGCTCGCAAGGAAGGGGGTGCGCTGATGCTGCTTGAGCTCTTCTCCTGGCTCTCGGTTGCGCTCTCCAATTCCGCGGGCATGGCCCTCATGGCAGCCTTCGTCTGGGGAGTGCTCTCCATCGTGCTCTCGCCGTGCCACCTGGCGAGCATCCCGCTCATCGTGGGATTCATCGACGAGCAGGGACGCATCAGCACGAAGCGCGCATTTCTCCTGGCGCTCCTGTTCTCAACGGGGATACTCGTCACCATCGGGCTCATCGGCCTCGCAACGGGGCTCGCCGGGCGCATGCTGGGTGATATCGGCAGGTGGGGAAACTATTTCGTCGCGGTGATATTTTTCATCGTGGGACTGCATCTTATCGGTATCATCCCCCTGCCCTTCCTCGAAAGGGGCGCGAACGCCTCGGGCTTTACGCGCAAGGGCCTCCTTGCGTCGCTCATCCTCGGTCTCATCTTCGGCGTGGCCCTGGGACCCTGCACCTTCGCCTACATGGCGCCGATGCTGGGTGTTGTTTTCAGCGTGGCGTCGACGCAACTCGTGTTCGCCGTGTCGCTCATCCTGGCCTACGCGGTAGGCCACTGTTCCGTCATCGTCCTGGCGGGTACCTTCACGGAGGTGGTGCAGCGGTATCTGAACTGGAATGAAAGCTCGAAGGGCGCGGTGATGCTCAAGAAGGTGTGCGGCGTTCTTGTGATACTCGGGGGGATATATCTGCTTTATACGGCCCTGTGATTTTATGTACAGGGGAGACCATACCAATCAGAGAAGGAGATATCAATGAAATCGTGTGTATCAATCACCGCGTTTCTTCTGGCCGCGGCGCTGGTCTTTGTGATCAATCATGAAAGCACGGCACAATCACAGGACAGTACCGTGGTGTACTATTTTCATGGCCAGTTCAGGTGCCATTCATGCACGCGCATCGAGGAGCTGACGGCAAAAGCCCTGCGGGCCGGATTCTCAAAGGAGCTCGCCGGCGGCGCCATGGTATGGCGGCCCACGAACATCGACGACCAGAAGAATCACCGCTTCATCCGTGATTATCAGCTGAAGACCAGGTCGGTAATATTATCGAAACAACGAAACGGGAAGGAAGTACGATGGAAAAACCTTCCTGAAATCTGGAGCCGACTGCAAGACGAGGCGTCTTTCACCAGTTACATCCAAAATGAAA
The DNA here is from genome assembly GCA_017998375.1 of Spirochaetota bacterium. Lineage (GTDB taxonomy): Bacteria > Spirochaetota > UBA4802 > UBA4802 > JAGODF01 > JAGODF01. The sequence goes on along the minus strand of JAGODF010000355.1, from coordinate 585 downwards.
TAAGGGAGTTCAGTAAATAATTCACGCGAGGTGTGATATGTCCGAAAGCATTACAAAAAAACTCTCCTTTATCGACCGCTATCTCACCCTGTGGATATTTTTCACGATGGCCGCCGGAGTGGGACTGGGATACTTCATCCCCTCAACTGCCGCATTCTGGAACTCCTTCCAGTCCGGCACCACGAACATCCCCATCGCCATAGGCCTTATCCTCATGATGTACCCTCCCCTGGCGAAGGTCAAGTACGAAGAGCTGGGCGACGTTTTCAAAAACTGGCGCGTGCTGCTCCTCTCGCTCGTACAGAACTGGGTTGTGGGTCCCGTGTTAATGTTCTTCCTGGCAATCGCGTTTCTGAGCGGCCACCCGGAATACATGGTGGGTCTCATCATGATCGGCCTGGCGCGGTGCATCGCCATGGTGATCGTGTGGAACGACCTCGCCTGCGGCGACACGGAATACGCGGCGGGCCTGGTGGCGTTCAACAGCGTCTTCCAGGTGTTATTCTTCAGCGTGTACGCCTGGTTCTTCATCACCGTGCTCCCGCCGCTCTTCGGGCTCCGGGGCAGCACCGTGGACATCACCAT
>JAGODF010000354.1 GCA_017998375.1 Spirochaetota bacterium | reverse complement strand
TATACGCCATGGGAACCACGGCTCACAACCTTACCGACTACGACCGGATCATGCGGGAATTCAAGTGGAATGTCCCGGAGTATTACAACTTCGTCCTGGACGATTTCGAGAAATGGAAGGACGACAAGTCCAAAACCGCGCTGGTCACCGTGTCTCACGACGGGGAGAGCGCGACGAAGCTCAGCTTCTGGGAACTCTCGGTGCTGTCGAATAAATTCGCGAACGTCCTTTACTCGCTCGGCATACGCCGCGGCGACCGCGTCTTCCTGATGCTTCCGCGCGGCGAGGAGTGGTACATCGCCATGCTCGGGATGATAAAGGCGGGAGTGGTGGCCATGCCGACGCCCAGCCTGGTGACCGGGCACGACATCGACTACCGCATCAACAGCGCCGACGCCGTGGCCGCCCTCACCGACGGGGAAGGGGTCGAAAAGGTCGACGCGGTCGCCGGGAAGGTCCCGGGGCTCAAACACCGCATAGCGGTCGGTCCCGCGCGCGAGGGATGGCTTTCCTTCGACGGGCTCATGGCCGAAGCGTCGCGCCGCTTCGACCCGGAGATCTTCGGCGGAAAAACGAGGAGCTCAGACCCCATGCTGGTCTACTTCACCTCCGGCACGACCGGGAATCCCAAGATGGTGCGCCACACGCAGGCCTACGCTATCGCCCACACCGTCACCGCCCTCTACGTGCAGGACCTGCGCCCCGGCGACATCATCTGGGTGCACGCCGATACCGGCTGGGCCAAGACCGCCTACGGTAAGCTCTTCGGCCAGTGGATCGTCGGCGCGACCGTCATGCAGTGGAAGATGGGCGCCAAGTTCGAGCCCGCCCTCATGCCGAAGATCATCGAGAGGTACGGCGTCACCGTGTTCTGCGCGCCGCCCACGGCCTACCGCATGCTGATCGGCCACGTCGATCTCTCGCGGTACGACTGGAGCGAGCTTCGCCACTCCATGTCCGCCGGCGAGCCCCTTAATCCGGAGGTGATCCGCGCCTGGAAGGACGCAACAGGAAACAACATCCTGGACTACTACGGCCAGACCGAAACCGTGCCGCTGGTCGCGAACTACCCGGCCGTCCCGATACGCGAGGGCAGTATGGGAAAGCCCACGCCGGGCCATGTGGTGGAGATCGTCGACGACGACGGGAACGTGCTCCCGCCGAACGAGGAGGGCCACATCGCCGTGAAGGTGAAGCCGGTGAATCCTCCCGGGGTCTTCACCGGCTACTGGAAGGTCGACGAGCAGACCTCTTTTTCGGGCGACTGGTACTTCACCGGCGACCGCGCCTACAGGGACGAGGACGGCTACTTCTGGTTCGTCGGGCGCTCGGACGACCTCATCAAGTCCAGCGGCTACCGCATCGGCCCCTTCGAGGTGGAGAGCGCGCTTCAGGAGCACCCGGCGGTGCTTGAGAGCGCCGTTATCGGAAAGCCCGACGAGCTGCGCGGACAGCTCGTAAAGGCCTTTATCATACTGCGCCCCGGGTACGAGCCCTCGGCCGCGCTCGTCAAGGATCTGCAGGAACACGTGACGCGGGTCACGGCCCCCTACAAGTATCCGCGCGAGATCGAGTTCGTGAGCGAGCTTCCCAAGACCATCAGCGGCAAAGTGCGCCGCGTGGAGCTCAGAAAAATGGAAGTGGAAAAGACAAAGGCCGGTGTGTAGCGGCGTCGCGCTCCTCCCGCCTGAGAAGGGCGGGAGGCGTTGTTCCATGTATCTTTAGGCCGGAAAGCACCCTGAGCCAGAATAGCCTCCCCCCAATCTCCATTGTAAATATAAATTACTTCCAAATCCCGAGAATAAATGGTACTATCTGTTGGCGGAAGGAAGATCATACACTATTATTTAGATATTACTAAAATACCAATAATTATCAGACATGAACATCAACGCTATTCATAGAATACTTCTTTTGCTTGCGGTCATGCTCCTCTTTCCGGGCACACGATCGGAAGCGGATGAGCTCTTTGTCGGGGATATATATCTTGCCGGCACAAACAGGGGCGTCCTCCTTTTCCGTCAGCGGAACAGCGTGGTGCGGGAGGGAAAGGAGCTGATACTCAGGCACACCTACACCGAACCCGACGGGCAGCTGGCCGTGCGCGAAGATGTTATCTTTGAGGATAATAAATTTAAAAAGTATGTTGTCGAATTCAGGGGGACCGACTGCGGGTGCGTCCTGGACAGGAAGGAAGATAAAGTGGTGTTCAGTTTCACCAGGGGCGATACCGGTAAAACGGGCGAAGCCAACTATACGTCGAATCTCGTTATGGGCCCCACGCTCACACGGTTTGTACACGGCAACTGGGACGACCTCGTACAGGGGAAAACGGCGTTTTTCTTCCTGCCGGCCATGAATCTTCAGCGCGTCGCGCAGTTCCGGATGTACGCGAACACCAAATCCGTGTGGAACCGACCCGGCGTCATCGTACTCAAGATGGACCTGGCGAGCGCGTTTCTCAGATTTTTCGTGGATCCCGTGGATCTGGTCTATGACCTCCGTACGAAAAGGCTTTTGGAAATACACGGCAAGAGCCTTTTACAGAGGAGGGTGAACGGCCGGATCGAGAATCCCGTCGTGGATATCTATTATCGCTACGGGGACGCGCGGTAAAGGCCATGCGGTACACACCATAAGAAAAGGAAACTGGAATGGAAACGATATGGAACTTTATAAAGGATAACATCTGGTTCATCCTGTTTTTTCTCTGGGGCCTGCCCCTGGGGATTTACCGGAGCAGGTTCAGGAAGATCGTGTATCAGACCGACAGCTGGACCATCAACATACTCCCGTATTTCTGGAAGGAGACCAGAGCGCTCGCGGGCACCATGTACCCCGACAACAGAGAGTACATAAAGTTCAGAAACTTCTACCGGTTTTACCTGGGTATATACGCGTTGCTCTTCGCGCTCTGGTACTTCCTGCACTGAGCTCCGAAATCGGGACACGGAGGCGCACTGTCGATTGCGGATACCGTCAGGGGAACCGGCGTGAATGATGTACACCATCTACACGATCGGTTGAACGGTCCACTACAGGGATAAAGGAAGGCGCCATGAAAAGGGAAGATATACAATCCTACGCCGGAGTCCTCATTGCCGTTCTGACAGCCGCGGGGCTCGCGCTGGCCGGAAGCCGGAACAGCGCCGTCGAAATCCTGGGAATACCGCTCTTCGCCGCGTGCGTCGCCATGGCCTTTATCATCCAGTGGGCGGCCTATGTGCCGTCCTTTCTGGCAAAAAGCGAGAAATTCTACGACCTTACCGGTTCTTTCACCTATACCGTCGTAACCCTCACGGCGCTCATCGTGACATCGCGCTTCGACGTCCGGTCCCTGGTGCTTGCGGCTCTGGTTCTGATCTGGACGTTCCGCCTCGGCCTGTACCTCTTCCGGCGCGTGATGAGGGCGGGCGAGGACACCCGGTTCAGGGAGATCAAGAGATCGGCGAGCCGCTTCCTTCTTGCATGGACGCTCCAGGGACTGTGGGTGAGCTTCACCGCGGCGGCGGCGCTCGCGGCGATCACGACGGAGCGGGAGGTCGAGTTCGGCCTCTTCGGCATCGCCGGCCTGTTCGTGTGGGCACTGGGATTCGGCTTTGAGTCCATCGCGGATCTGCAGAAAAGCAGGTTTGCCGCCGACCCGGCGAACCGGGACATGTTTATCAGCACGGGGCTGTGGTCGATTTCGCGGCATCCGAATTATTTCGGCGAAATCGTCATCTGGATCGGCATCGCCATCATCGCGTTCCCTTCGCTCGAGGGTCTTGGCCTGATCACCCTGATCTCGCCCGTTTTCGTGGCCTTTCTCCTCACGCGGATCAGCGGTGTCCCCCTGCTTGAAAAATCCGCCGACCGGAGATGGGGCGGCCGGGACGACTACGAGAAATACAAGAGGTCCACCCCGGTGCTGATTCCGAAGCTGCCATTTAACT
>JAGODF010000353.1 GCA_017998375.1 Spirochaetota bacterium | reverse complement strand
ATACGCGAGCAGGAAAAGGCGGTGCCGCGCCCTCGCGGAAAAAACCGAGCGCGGATGGGAGGAGATCACCTTGTGAAAGTACTCCTTCGCCTTGTAAATATCGCCCTTCTTCTGGTACATCCTCGCGATGTCATAGGAAATCTGGTCGGCATAGGAACCGTCCCCGAATTTCCGCTCCATTTCCTGGTACACCTTGAGAGCATCCTCGTAATAGCCCATGTGCTCCGTCGACACGGCGGCCTTCTGCAGCGACATGACCGCGAACTCCGAGCGCGGATTTTGCTCCGCGTACTTCAGGTAGTGCACCTTCGCCTCGTTGTAGCTTTTCGCGCCGAAGTAGAGGTTCGCGATGATGTAGTTGCCGTTGTCGTGCACGAAACCCCAGTAGGACGAATCCACGAGGGTCTTGAGCTCCTCGATGAGAACAAAAGTGTTCGCCGGCGTCGCGCTCCCGGACTGGACCTGCGCCCGGTGGCGCTCCATTATCCTCTCATACTTGGCCATCTCGGAGGCCGCGCGGTGCTCGTAGAAGATGGATCCCGCGATTCCCAGCACGGCGGCAAGCAGAACGCCCAGCAGGGAATAGAGCACCAGCCTGCGGTGCCCCTTGATGAAGTCCTTTGCCGCCATGATGGCGTTCTCGATGACGTTGCGTTCAATCGTTATTTCCCTGCGCTCCATATGCTGTCACCGGTTCTTATAGTTTGTTTTTCAGGATATCGCCCAGCGTGACCTTGCCGGGATTGTTCTCGTTGAGTATCCTCTTCAGCTCTTCCTTCTCAACGATCATGTCGTAATGCTTGATGCTCAGGGAGAGCCGCTTCTTGTCCACGTCGACTCCCAGGACCACCACGTTGACGGTCTCGCCGACCTTGAAATGCTCGTTCAGGTTCTCGATCTTCTTGCGGGACACCTCGGATATGTGCACCAGTCCCTCGATGCCGTCGTCGAGCTTCACGAAGAGCCCGAAATTGGTGATGCGGGAGATGACGCCCGATATCCTGCTCCGGGGGGGATACTTTTCGCTGATGGCCTCCCAGGGGGACTTCGACAGCTGCTTGATGCCGCAGGAGATCTTCATCTCCTCCCTGTTGATGTCGAGTATCTTGTACTCGACCTCTTCGCCCACCTTGAACCGGGAGAGCACGTCCTTTTTTTCGTCCTCCCAGGTCACGTCGGATATATGCACCAGTCCGTCAATGTCGCCGTCTATCTCAACGAAGACGCCGAAGTTCATGATTTTCCTGATCTTTCCCCGCTTCACCGTGCCCACGGGATAGCGCGCGCCGATGGTGTCCCACGGATTTTCCTGGAGCTGCCGCATTCCCAGGGACATCTTCCTTTCGGACGGCTCCACCGACAGCACCTGCGCCTCGATCTTCTGGCCGGGCTTGCAGAAATCACGGGGATTGACGTTCTTCTTCGTCCACGACAGGTCGGCGGCATTGACCAGGCCCTCCACGCCGTCCTCCAGCTCGATGAAGACCCCGAAGGTGGTGACTGTGACGACCTTGCCGGTTACGTTGCTTCCCACCGGATATTTCGTGCCGACCTGCGTCCAGGGGTCCTCGGCGAGCTGCTTCAGCCCCACCTCGGCCTTCCTGTTCTCGGTGTCTATGGTAAGAACCTGGAACTCGCGCTCCTCGCCCTGCGTGATGACCTTGCGTTTCTTGAATACCTTCTTCCAGGAGATGTTGTCCTTGGACAACACGGCCTCCACGCCGTCGATGTCCACCACGGCGCCGTCCTCGGTGAAGCGGAGCACCCTGCCGTTCACCCGGCTCCCGACGGTATGCTTCCCGATGAAGTCCGACCACACCCGCGCGGCCTCCTCCTCCAGGTACTCCTTCCTGGAGAGAATGACGCTGTTGTGCTTCTCGTCGACCTTCCGGATCTTGAACTTGTATTCGGTCGCCGAATCGAGGGACTTCTTGAAGCGGATGTCGCCGGCCTGGGAGAACGGCACGAAGGCGCTGATGCCCATGCAGTTCACGGAGAGGCCGTTCTTGTTTATCTCGCTGATCGCGGCCGTCACGTGCTGGTTGCCCGCGCGGTGCCAGTCGAGGAACTTCTTCCACTTCACCCTGCCGTCGGCCGCCTTTTTCGAGAAGACGAACATCCCGTCGACCATCTTCCTGTTGAGGAGTATCACGTCGACGACGTCGCCCACTTCCGGGGCTTTCTCGAACTCCTCCAGGCTCACGCGGCCCTCGGACTTGGTCCCCACGTTGACGTAGGCGTATCCCGCGTCGACGGTGACCACCTCGCCCTGGAGGATCGTGTTGGGCCTGATCTCCTCCGGTGCCGAGTTGGCCACGTGCTCCATGGTGATGTCTTCGTCCAGCCTCTCAGTGTGATCAATCATACCGTCACTTCCCCGAACGTCTGCGCGTTCCGAAATTTTCCCGCCGCCAGGCCGCCCGGCAACGGGGCCCTTCCCGATGATATCAACGAGCTTCTCAACAACCTCCGGCCTTGTCATGTGCGAGGTGTCTACGACGATGGCATCAGCGGCTTTACGAAGTGCCCCCACGGGCCTCGAGGTGTCCTCAATATCGCGTTGGATAATCTGGTTTTTTATGGCATTTAAGTCAACAGTTTTTCCGGACTCGAGGTACTCGCGGTGGCGCCGCTGTGCCCTGACCTCCGCCGAAGCGTCCAGGTATATCTTGATGTGCGCGTCGGGGAAGACGACGGTGCCGATATCCCTCCCGTCCATGATGATTGACTCGTTGCGGCCCCATTCGCGCAGTCGCTCGTTGACGAAACCGCGTATCCTGGGATCGTCGGACACCACGCCGATGTTCTTCGCGATGAGCTCGCTGCGTATTTCCGCCGAGACGTCCTCGCCGTTGACGTACGTGCTGCAGCTCCCTCCCGGATTGAAGCGCTGCTCCACTGCCAGGCCGTCCAGTTCCTCCGCGTAGGAGGCTTCCCGCGTGAGTTCGCCGTGTTTTCGCAGGAGGAAAAGGGTGATGGAGCGGTATATCGCCCCGGAGTCGACGTACTTCAGGCCCAGCCTTTCGGCGACTTCGCGCGACACGCTGCTCTTTCCCGAACCGGCGGGGCCGTCCACTGCAACGGTGATCATCGATCCCTTCATCAGGAGATGTCCTCCCTCACTTTCCGTATTTTCGCCAGATAACCGTTCAACACGGCGGGACTTTCACCGGCTTCCCGTATCATCCCCTTGAGCGATTCGAGCCTGCCGATGAAATCGTCAATGGCGCCGGCGATATTGCCCGCGTTCAGCGCGCTGATTTCGCTCCATATCTCCTCGGAGCCCGCGGCGATGCGCGTCATGTCCCGGAACCCGCGGCCGATGAAAAGCCCGGCCGGCCCGGCATCCTTCTCCAGCGCGCCCGCGAGCTGCTCCACCAGCACGCAGGACACCATGTGCGGCAGGTGGCTGGTCCGCGCGACCAGTGCGTCGTGCTCCGCGGGGGAAGTCCTCACGGTCCGGGCGCCGAGACACTCCCAGAAACGCGCGACAGCATCCAGGACATCGCCCTGGTTTTTTTCATGGGGGGTGATAATGACCGCGGAGCCTTCGTAGAGGTCCGCCCTGCCGTGCAGGTACCCGGTCTTTTCCGAACCGGCCATGGGATGGCAGGCGACGAAACGCCCGGCCCGCGGATGGTCTATCACGCCGCGCACGATCTCCTCCTTCACGCTGCCCACGTCGACGACCAGGGCGCCGTCGCCGAGGGCGTTGTTATCCAGAATGTCACGGATGATCGCGATAGACGACACCACCGGAGTGGCCACCACCGCCAGATCGACGCCGCGGAGGTCCGCTTCTTCCAGTGTTCCCACCCGGTCCACGGTGCCGTCCTCCAGGGCGGGCCGGAGCCGGTCGACGCTCCTGCCCCAGGCGGAGAGCCGTACCGGGGGCGACGCGGCGCGGAGGGCCCTGCAGAGCGATCCCCCCAGGAGGCCC
>JAGODF010000037.1 GCA_017998375.1 Spirochaetota bacterium | reverse complement strand
GGGGAATCCCACCTGAAATCCCGGAATTCCTGCCATTGTATGGCTGATATCGCCCCCATAAGCAACCTCAAGACAGTATCCCCAGTATCCTCTTGCTCCTGATACCCTCAAGGAGCGGCAGGTGCGTGACCTCGCGTTCCAGGTCGCCCATCGAGCCTGCAAAGTCTTTCATGCCGGCGACAATATCGCCCGCTTCCTGCCGCGCCGCAACGATGAGATCCAGGTCGCGCCCCAGGTCTGAAAACTCCAGGTCGGTGTAACCGTGCTGGCGTGTCCCCGTTATCTCGCCGGCGCCGCGCTGCTTCAGGTCCTCCTCGGCGATGGCGAAGCCGTCGTCGGTGGAGGCGAGCGTCTCGAGCCTCCGGCGGGCGTCGTCGGGAATGTCATCCGGGTGGAGCAGGACGCAGTAGCTTTGCTCGGCGCCGCGGCCCACGCGGCCGCGGAGCTGGTGGAGCTGCGAGAGCCCGAAGCGCTCGGCGTGTTCTATCACCATGACCGTCGCGTTGGGCACGTCGACGCCCACCTCGATCACCGTGGTGGAGACGAGGATATCGACCTCTCCCGCCTTGAAGCGGCCCATGATATCATCCTTCTCCTTCTGTTTCATTTTTCCGTGCAACAGTTCGATGGCGAAATCCGGAAAAGTTTTCTTCAGGCTTTCGTACGCTTCGATTGCCGATTTCAGGTCCGTTTTCTCCGATTCCTCTATGAGGGGAAGAACAAAGTAGACCTGCCGCTTCTGCGCCACGTACTTCGCCACGGAGTTGTGCACTCCGGAAAGACGCGATTCCGGGAAGATCATCGTCTTCACCGGGAGCCTGTTCGCCGGCTTCTCGCGGATGAGCGTCACGTCGAGGTCGCCGTAGAGCGTGAGGGAGAGGGAGCGCGGTATCGGCGTGGCGGTCATTACCAGGAGGTCCGGCGATTCTCCCTTGTCGCGGAGCCGCGCGCGCTGGTTCACCCCGAAGCGGTGCTGTTCGTCGATGACGATGAGGCCGAGCTTTCTGAACGAGACATCCAGCTGGATCAGGGCGTGGGTCCCAATCACTATATCCGCGGCGCCCTCGCGGGCCTCCCGGTAGATTTCCTCTTTCTTTTTCTTCGGCAGGCTTCCCGTGAGGAGGGCGATAGCGGGTGATGGACCGAGCATGGCGCGGAAGCTGTTGTAGTGCTGGAAAGCCAGTATCTCCGTGGGCGCCATCACCGCCACCTGTTCGCCCTGGGAGAGCGCCATCACCGACGCCGCCATGGCCACTACCGTTTTGCCGGAGCCCACGTCGCCCTGGAGCATGCGGTTCATCGGGTAGGGCGCGCCGAGGCCCTCCATGATCTCGTCGATTGCGCGGCGCTGGTCGCCGGTGAGTGGGAAGGGGAGTCCGTCACAGAACACGCGCACGGCCTCCGCGTCCACACGCTTGATCTGGCGGCGCATGTCGTGCTGGAGGCGGCGCCGCGCCATGGCGAGGTAATACTGCAGGAAGAAGAGCTCATTGAAGGCGAGCCTCCTGCGCGCCTTCTCTGCGGCCTCGAAGGAGTCCGGGTAGTGAAGCGAGAGGAGGGCCTCGCGCAGGGGCAGGAGCGCGTATTTCTCGACCAGGCCCCCGGGAAGAGGTTCCTTCGCCTCGTCGAGGTGCCCGTCGATGACGGCCCGAATGGCGCGCCGGAAGCCCCGGGAGTCGAAGCCCCCGGCTTTCAGCTTTTCGGTGGACGGGTAGAGCGGGACGATGCGGCCCGCGTGTATCGACTGGATTTTCGAGTCGGCATCGAGGAAATCGAAGTCCGGATGCACCATCTGGCGGGTGCGATAGAAGTCCACCTTCCCCGAGAAGAGCACCTGGTCGCCGACGCTGAAATTTTTCTCGAGGTAAAATATTCCCCCGAAGAATATCCCCGACAGCACGCCGGTCCCGTCCTCTATCGTCACCTCGAGGTAGCGGCGCTTCCGGCCCGCGACGCCCACGGAGGCGATGGTCCCCTGCACGGTGACCGTCTCGTTCACGGCGCAGTCGCCAATCGGGCGGAATGACGAGCGGTCCAGATAGCGCCGCGGGATGTAGTAGAGCAGGTCCTCGATGGTCTCGATGCCGGCCTCCGCGCGCAGGAGCTCGGCTCGCTTGGGGCCGATGCCCTTGATGAACTGGACGCTGTCGTTCAGCACCTATTCCTCTTCGGCAATGTACCACACGGAGGCCGGTATCTGGACGTACTTCCCTTCCCGCGTGTAGAAGTAGGTGTAGGGCATGCCTTCCTTCCCCGAGGTGATCCGCTGAATGCCGCTCCACCGCTTGACGATCCTGCCGTCAAAGCCGAAGACCGTAACGTTCATGTTCATCCCCGTGACGGTGTCTATCTTCCTTCTCAGGATGTTTCTCTGGTCGTAGCTGAAATAGTACCTGAAATACAGGATTGTGATGATGATCAGGACGAGCCCCGCCAGGCCGCCCCAGATCTTTATCTTCGTCGAAAGCTGCATGTATGTGCCTCCACTGTTTTCTTCGATATCTGACAGGAATGGACAATTATTTCAATAAATTTTTTGATACCGCCATCATCATAAATGTGGTTGACCTGCAGTCCGTTCCGATGCAGGATATTCGCGATGGAAGCCTCACGCGAAAAATTCCCGACTTGTGCCGACTGCGCCATCGTCTTCCCGCTGTTGATGGCGGCATTTCTCTGCTGCAGCCGGCCGTCGTCCCGGGAGATGGAGCCCAACGACACCGCTCCTTCAGCCATGGAAATACGGGCGGGGGCGCCGGTGGAAGGTTTCCTCGACCGTGCGGGCGATGTCGATTTCTACCGGATCGCGGTACCGGATCCCTCCGTGCTGGACGTGCAGCTCTCGGCCGTCCGCGGCATCAACCACTCCCTGAAAATCTGGAACGGGGCCACCGGTGAGCTCCTCAAGCTCGTCGACGACGCGCGGAAATCCTCCCCCGAGAGGATGTGCAACTTTCATTTCGGCGGCGGATACGTTCTCGTCTCCGTGCAGCACGGCGAGAAGGACGCTCCCGCGGGCAACCGGGACAATTCCTATCAGCTAAAAATCGACCTGCGGGGCGCCGTCGCCGGAACAGAGACGGAGCCCAACGACGCGCCGGAGAAGGCCACGCCCGTCGCCGTCAACTCGGAGGTCACCGGATACTATTCGCCCGCGTACAACCGGCTCACCGCGAACGAAAAGAACCCGGGACGCGAGGAGGACTGGTTCCGCCTGGACATCCAGTTACAGGAGGGCAGGCCCCTCCTGCTCGACCTGGAGCTTTCCCCGGTTCCGGAGATCGATCCGGCAATGTTCCTCTACGGGCCGGGCATGAGGGAAATACTATCGGCCGGCGGCAAGGGCGCGGGGCAGGGGGCAACCCTCAAGGGCACCGGCATCACGGAACCGGGAACCTACCACATCATGGTTGCCGCGGCGAACGGAATTTCCGGCTGCGACATCCCGTACGTCCTGTCGATAAAGACGCGCGATTACGACTTCTCTCTCGAGATGGAGCCCAATAACGACATGCTCCAGTCGAATGTCATCCAGTCCGAGGAGGTGACCGGAAAGATCTCCCATGCGGGCGACCGTGATTTTTTCACCGTGAAGTCTTCAGGCGGAATGCGCGTCCATCGCGTCGAGCTCATCCCCCCGCCGGACCTCGACATCGCGTTCAATCTCTATGACGGATCGAAGAGAAGGGTGTTCGAAGTCAATACCGCCGGCAAGGGGGAGCGCGAGGTGCTACCCAACGCCTGCTCGAAGGACGATATCTTCATCGAGGTCCTGTCCCGTGGGGCGCCGGGTGAAGACGCGCCGTATCGCCTCCTGGTCTCGTCGCGGGACCATGTCGAGGGCTATGAAATCGAACCCAACGACGACAGAAAAGAAGCGACGCGCGTTCAGGGCGATACCGTCACGGGCCACACCACGAGGAAGAATGATATCGACTATTATCTCCTGGAGTACGCGGCGAGGAAGAAAAAACGCTTCACGGTCAACGCGGCGACCGGATCGCGCCTCAAGGTCTCGGTCACCGATCCACTCGGGTACGCGGTGAGGAGCGTTACCGTGACCGGGGGCGCCGAAACGAAATTTTACGAGATGATAGACAGGAAGGGATACCTCGTCGTCAAGTCGATGGGGGAGAACTATCTCGAGCCCTATGTCATCACGCTGAAGGATGAATGATGGGGTTACGGGCGCTCCATATCATACTGCTCTTCGCTTTTCTCGGCTCCTGCGCGACCGTCACGGTCCCGGACGCCGGTTCCTACAGGCTCCCCGGCGAGTACAATCTCTCCTTCAGGGCCCACAGCGTGAAAATCGGCGATCCCTCCCGGGACCGGCGCTGTTACTACAGGATCTTCATCAACAGGGTGGAGGCGGGGCGCACGTCCACGGGCCTTGAGTCGCAGTATGTCGCCTTCGAGACGAAGCTCCCGGTGAACAGGCATGTGATCGAGGTGGAGAAATGGGTTTTGAGCAAGCGCGAAGGCGGCTACGTGAAGCTCAACAGGATAGACCAGCCGAAGCCGAACTTTTTCTATTTCGATATCCCCGAAAAGCGGATCGTCGTCATCACCCTCAAGACCGACGCGGAATCCGGGAAATCGTCGTTCGGCCTGGAGCACGAGCGGGACTGAACGTCCCGCCCGGCGTTGGGCACTTCAGAGTAAATCGTCTTCCTCTGCGGGCCTGTCGGTGCGCGATATCTTCCCCGGTTCGAGGTAATAGTTGCGCACCGTGGCGAAGGGAACGCGGTAATCGTTGCGGGCGTTCCAGAGGATGAACCCCTTGATCCCCGCGTCGTGGACGGCCTTGATCTGCGCGGAGATGTACTTGTCGTAGGAAAGCCCCGAAATCCCCACCTTCATCTGGAATGCCTGTATATAGCTGACGATCTCCGCCTTCTTTACCCTTTCCCGCGCCTTCTTGGACGTCAGGAACACGGTGTAGTACGGGTCCGCCTGGAGCTTTTTGCTCCAGGTGTAGTGCGACGGGTAGGCCATCGGGCAGATGACGTCGACAACCTTGTCAAGGCCTTCCATGCGCTGGCCGATGGCGTCGGACTTGTTCAGCGGTATCCTGCCGAAAATATCAGCCGCAGTCTTCACGTTGTAGGGGCGCAGGCGCTCCCGTGCCCTGCCGAGGAAGCCCTCGATGAAGGCGTAGCGCTCGGGAAGGGTGAGCTTGCCGCGGACCCGGTAGTCGGTGAAGCGGATGTAATCGAACTGAATTTCCTTGAATCCCTTCCGGCACGCGTCCTCGGCGACGTTCAGGCGGTTGCGGATGAGGGATTCATCCACGGGCCAGTGGCTGAGGCCGTCGGTGAAGACGACCACCCGGGCTATCGGGTGGATACCGTTCTGGATGCAGAGGTCCACGCATTCCTTCGGGATCACGCAGTAGTCGCGGTTTCCCATCTGGGCGTCGATGACGAAAGTGTTGATGTTCGATTGTCTGGCGGCCTGGACGAAATCCTTGAACCTGGCGATGTTCCGCCCCGATTCCACCGTGAGGTATATCCCGCGATAAAAAAATGGATACGAATGCCCGGTGATCTGGATGGTGTCGCCGCTGCGCACCACATTGATGGAGGAGTTCTGGCTCCAGATCCTGCCCCCCATGATCGCCAGTGACGAGATCAGCACCAGCGCCGCGATGAAGATAAGAATGCCTTTTTTCATTGAATGCACCCTGATATATGATGGTATCCGGCTTTTCCGTACGCTGGCGGGACGCTGCGCCTGGTTCCGCGTTCAGTTCCCGCGAAACCATTCTTCCGCGCGGCTCCGAACAGTTCGCAATGTACCGATTCTTCTGTATTCGTGACCGGACGAGGATTACTCACTGCTTAATTGTCGACATCGCGGGGCATATTGTTTAGCCTTTCCCGGTGTGAAGACCGGAACATGCCCCCTGACGGCCGTCACTGTAGCCGCCGTCCGTTTCACCTATCAACTCATTTTCAAAGAAGTTGTAAATAAATTTGATATTGACAGCTTTCGTTCATGATTTTCACATATCCGGGTCGTGGGCCGGTATAAGCCATTCGCCCGACATGTTTTTCCCGAGCGTTGTAATCCGCCAGTGGGCCGACGGGGCACCGTCACTCAATTCGTGATGTGCTGGATGGTTAAAATCTCGCCATTATGAAAAATATTGTGTACTTTATTATAAATTTTGTCATGCATATTGACGACGTAGTTTTTTTGTAGTATTATATTAAGGAGAAAATTCGGGTTTTATACATAATTCGGCCGGTATGCGCCTGTAAGCGGTGCGTGCCGGGGTTTTGGGATTCCATTGAAAAAAACAGCCGGTGTGCAGTTCAAACCCGTGGAAGCCGCGTATGCGGCCTTCAATTCTTCCGTGACAGACTTCAAAATGTGAAATCATCCAAAGAGCGTGAACATGACGTACGGCCGGTGTCGCGGGATGCCGGAAGGTGGATGATATACCTACGCGTATAATTCCGGGTGGAGATTATGGATGCGCTGAAAAAGATCGAGAGCGACCTTCGGGAAGCGATCAAGGAAAAGCGGGAAGCGGTGATGAGGACGCTGCGCATGCTCAAGTCCGACATCATGTACGAGAAGACCAGGGGCAGCGAGGACCTCACGGAAGAGAAGATCATCGAGGTTATCAAACGGGCGGTAAAGAGGCGGAAGGAGTCGATCGAGGAGTTCACGAAAGCGGGGCGCTCGGATCTGTCGGACCGGGAGGCCGAGGAGCTGGCGATACTGGAACAGTACCTGCCCCGGCAGATGGGAAACGACGAGGTCGCCCGGCTGATCGACGAGAAGATCGCGGCAATGGGAACCATTTCAAAAAAGGACTTCGGCAGGATAATGGGAACCCTGATGAAGGAGTTTAAGGGTCAGGCCGACGGCAACCTGGTGAAGGAGATATTAACGAAGAAACTGGAAAACCTCTGAGGCGCCGGTGCCCATATCGCGCGACACCATCGAGCTGGTCCGTGATCGCTCCCGGATAGAGGAGATCGTCAGGCGGTACGTCCCCTCGCTCAAGAAGAGGGGCGCCAATTTCGTGGGGCTCTGCCCGTTTCACAAGGAAAAGACGCCCTCCTTCACGGTTTCGGCGGAGAAACAGATTTTCTACTGTTTCGGCTGCCACACAGGCGGCAACGTGTACGCTTTCATCTCGAAGGTGGAGCGTCTGAACTTCCCGGAAAGCGTGCGCTTCCTGGGGAACCTCGCGGGCATCGAGATACACGAGGACCGGGACGATGCCAGGGTGAGCCGGTTCGAATACCTGAAGCGCGTCAACACCTTCGCGATGAACGTGTACCACCAGGCGCTTTTTTCCGATACCGGGAAGGCGGCCCGGGATTACGCACTGGGACGCGGCGTAAAGCTGGAGAGCATCAAGGAGTTCAAGCTGGGATTCGCCCCGGACTCGTGGAATTATCTCACCGAGAAGCTCGTCGCGAAGGAGGTGGATCTCGCGCGGGCGGTGGAACTGGGGCTGATCGCCGAATCAACGAAGTCCCCGGGAAAACGGTACGACCGTTTCCGGAACCGCCTCATGTTTCCCATCTTCGACCAGAGGGGCGAGGCGATCGCCTTCGGAGGAAGGGTGCTGGGTGAGGGGGAGCCGAAGTACCTCAACTCGCCGGAGAGCGACCTTTTCCGGAAGGGGAGCGTGCTGTACGGGTTCCACCTGGCGAAGGACGGGA
Source organism: Spirochaetota bacterium (assembly GCA_017998375.1). Classification (GTDB taxonomy): domain Bacteria; phylum Spirochaetota; class UBA4802; order UBA4802; family JAGODF01; genus JAGODF01. Next base: position 11,131 of record JAGODF010000037.1, on the reverse strand, counting down.
TTGCGGAGCTGAAAAGGGCCATTGTCGTCGAGGGGTACCTGGACGTCATCGGCTGTTTCCAGAACGGGGTGCGCAACGTGGTGGCGCCCCTGGGTACGGCGCTGACGACGCACCACGTGGAGTTCCTGTCGAGGTACTGCACGGAGATCATCCTCCTGTTCGACTCGGACTCGGCGGGGGTCAATGCCTCACTCCGGTCGCTCGACGTGGTTGGCGAGAGGAGCGTGGACGTGAAGGTCGCCATGCTGCCCGAGAGCGATCCCTTCGAGTTCATCACGAAGAAGGGCATCCGCCCCTTCATGGCGGTGGTGGACTCCGCGCTGCATCCGGTGGAGTTCCGGATACAGCGGGCGATCGCCGCGACAGCGAACGCGCCGCGGATCAAGACGCTTACGGCGCTTTTCGGGGTGATAGACGGCGTTGCCTACGACACGGAGAAGCGCGCGTGGCTCAAGCGAATCGGCGCGCTCCTGGGGCTGGACGAGCGCGCGCTTATCGACGATTACGGCAGGTACGCCGCGGGCGAGAGGAGGACGGAGAGCCTGGAGCCGGCGCGGGCGAGCGGTGACGCCGAACGCCCGGATTTCCTGGCTCGCTGCCACCGGGACCTGGTGCTGTTGCTCCTGAACCACCCGGAGATCGTGGAGAACGCCGTGCTCGATTTCAACGCGCGCGGCATGAGCGATCCCGTCGCCCGCTCGGTGTTCTCGAAGATCGCCGAGCTGTACGCGGAGGGGGAGACGGTCTCGATCGACAGGATGTTTGACATCTTCCAGGAGGGCGAGGAGCGGGTGTTCCTCGAAAAGTCCCTGGATAAAAGCTTCGTGGCGGAGAACCCGAAGGACGCGTACAGCGAGATATACGTGAACGTGAAGCTGTACTGGATTGACAGTAAAATAGAAAAGCTCCTGGCGGACATCAGGAACTCGAAGGACGGCAACACCGGCGAGAGTCTGGCCGAGGTCGAGGTGATGCGCAGGGACAAGGAGAAGCTCCTTTCCTTCCTGCGGACCAGGCGGCAGTGACGACGAAATAATCCGCGCAATTTATTAAAGGATCTGGCAACTATGGCAAAAGGCGAACTTGTGCTCGAGAACATCCCCGAGGTGAAGAAGCTGATACAGCTCGGGAAATCCAACGGTGAGATAACCTACGACGAGATAAACGACATCCTTCCGGACAAGCTCCTCAACTCGGAGAAGATCGACGACGTGTTCATCCTCCTCAACCAGCTGGGCGTGGAGGTGGTGGAGGAGTCCACGCGGCGCACCCCGGTGGTCGCCACGAAGAAGAAGGGCGGTTCCTCCTCCAAGAAGTCGTCCCAGGCGGCGCAACAGCCGGCGGCGCAGGACTCGTCCTACCTGGACGATCCCATCAGGCTCTACCTGAAGGAGATCGGCAAGGTGTCGCTCCTCTCGGGCGACCAGGAGGTCGACCTGGCGAAGAGGATAGAGCAGGGAGAGATCCTCATCGAGAACGCAGTGCTGGAATCGTCCCTCATCGTCAACGAGCTCATCAAGAACCACTCCAAGGTGCGCGGCGGGAAGATCAAGCTCACGGACCTCCTGCGCTTCAACAGGCTCTACTATCTTTCCTCCGTCGACGTGAAGGGCCTGGAGAAGCGGTACCAGGAGAACATGAACGTCATCATAGGCGAGGACAAGAAAAAGCTCCAGCTGGAAAACAAGATGAAGAAGCTGGATCCCGAATCTCCCAAGGCGAAGGAGATGAACGACAAGATCGAGGCGGCGCGGAAGGACATACACAAGTCCGTGGTGAACATGGGCATCCATGAGAACGAGGTGAACAAGATGGCGGCCAAGATCCAGTCCATGGTCGCCAGAATAAAGGACACCTATGTCTTTTTCGAGAAGATAGAGAAGGAATACAACAAGGAGCTCAAGGAGCTCAAGCACCTGGCGCGCAAGGTGGAGAAGGGCGAGGAGGTGAAGAAGATCCTCGCCATCCTGGGCATCACCAGCAAGGACGAGCTTCTGAACCTCGTGAAGGATATCCGGAACAACGAGCGGAAGATCCGCCGCATAGAGCAGGAGGCCGGGGAGGCCGCCGACAACATCATGCGGTGGGGCAGGCAGATAGAGCAGGGCCAGAGGAAGATCTCCATCGCCAAGAAGGAGCTCATCAACGCCAACCTGCGCCTGGTGGTCTCCATCGCGAAGAAATACGCCAACCGGGGCATGCATTTCTTCGACCTGATACAGGAGGGGAATATCGGCCTGATAAAGGCGGTGGACAAGTTCGAGTACCGCAAGGGCTACAAGTTCTCCACCTACGCCACGTGGTGGATACGACAGGCCATCACCCGCGCCATCTCCGACCAGGCGCGCACCATCCGCGTGCCGGTCCACATGATAGAGCAGATCAACAAGGTGATGCGCGAGACCAGACTCTTCCAGCAGGAGTTCGGCCGGGAGCCCACCGCCGACGAGCTCGCCGACCGCCTCGGCTGGGTGATGGCGAAGGTGAAGGCGGTGAAGAACGTGGCGCGCGAGCCCATATCGCTGGAGACGCCCGTGGGCGAGGAAGAGGATTCTCTCCTGGGCGATTTCATCGAGGACAAGGACGTGGACTCGCCGGCGAACACCGCGGCCTACCGGCTCCTTTCCGAGCAGATCAACAGCGTGCTGAAGACGCTCCCCGCGCGCGAGCAGCGCGTGATCCGCATGCGCTTCGGCCTGGACGACGGCTATTCCCATACCCTTGAGGAGGTGGGCTACGTCTTCAAGGTGACGCGCGAGCGCATCCGCCAGATCGAGGCGAAGGCGCTGCGCCGCCTGCGGCACCCCACCCGGGCCCGGAAGCTCAAGGACTACCTGGACTACATGTGACGCACTGCCGGCGGGCGCGAAGAAATTCGCGCCCGTGCTGCATGGAACGCCATCATCCGGCCTGCCCGCGCCCTTTTCTTCTTGATTTTGCCGCGCGATCACGGTACCCTTGCCATCTGCCATGGAAAGAACCGATCCCAAACATTCGATTGCAGTAATCGGCGCGGGCTCCTGGGGCACCACCATCGCCCGCGTGATCGCGGACAACAATCCCGACAGCGCGGTGAGGATGTGGGCCTACGAAAGGGACGTGGTGAAATCTATCAACGATGCGCACCAGAACGCCGCGTTCCTCCCCGGTGTTGCGCTTCCGGAGAGCATCACCGCCACCCACAGCCTCCGCGATGCCGTCGCCGACACCCGCGTGATCATCCTCGCCACGCCGTCGAAGGTGGTGGTCGACACGGCGGGGAAGATGAGGAAGCACCTTTCCGAATGGGCGCATATCGGCTACCTCTCCAAGGGCTTCTGCAAGATGGGCGACGAGATCCGCACCATCTCCGACGCGCTGGCCGCGGTCCTGCCGCGCCACAGGGAGAGGATCGTCGCCATCTCGGGGCCCAGCCACGCCGAGGAGGTGAGCCGGGACTATCACACCTGCCTGAACGTGGGCGGCGTATCGGCGGAATCGCGCAGGCTCTTCGCGGAGCTTCTGTCCTGCGACTACCTGGAGTGCCGGGAGATAGAGGACGTCAAGGGAGTGGAGCTCGGAGGCACCCTGAAGAACCCGGCGGCCATCGCGGCGGGGATGCTCTCGGTCCTGCCCCAGTGCGGCGACAACCTCGCCGGCGCGCTCATGTCCGAGGCGCTGAAGGAGATGTTGAAGCTCGCCGACGCCTTCGGGGCGAAGCGCGAGACCATACTGGACATCTCCGGCCTGGGGGACCTCATCGCCACGGCGCTTTCCGAGCACAGCCGCAACCGGCGCTTCGGGCGGGACATCGGGCGGCAGATCCTGAAAACGGGAAGCTCCATATCGTTTTACGACCGGGTGGTCCTGCGCTTCAGGCCGGAGCAGGTGCTGGAAAAGATGAGCCAGCGGCTGAACTACCTGGCGGAGGGCGCCTACGCGATAGAACCGCTCATCGAATACGCGGAGAAGCACGGAATCGGGATCCCCGTCTACCGCTCACTCTACGAGATCCTCCTGAACAACCGCGACCCGCGCCTTCTTATCGAGACCGTGAAGAATCCGGAGCGGTTCGCCGAGATCTTCGACGAAACGAAAATCCACACCACGCGGCGGAAGAAGGGAATGGAACGGGCAAGCGGCACCGTCTTCCGGAAGGTCATCATAAAGAAGGTGGTCGACGTGTTCGCCGCGAGCGCGGAACTCCGCGCCGCGATGCAGGAGGCGGCGCGCTCGCGGGTCGAGGGCGGCGGTCCCATGGCGGTGCTTCCCGACGCGAACAGGTCATCCGTAAAGGAGCGGCAGTGCCTTTCACGCATCGAGGCCGGCAGTGTCGAGGGAGGCATCGAAGAGCTCGCGGGTCTTTACCTCGCCGACATGACCGACCGGTTCAGCCAGACCCTCTTCTGGTTTTCCAATACCGTGGTGAAGCTCCGGAACGCGCTAATAAATTTTTTCCGGTGGGACCTGTCCAAGGGCCCGTTCCGCAGCAATCTCCGGGTCAGCGGGAACATCCGGGAAATACGGAAGGTGGGACGTGCGGCGAACGTGGTTTACGTGGCGACGTTCCGCAGCTATTTCGATTTCCTGTTCATGGGCATGGCCGTGAGCCGTTTCGGACTCCTGGCGCCTCGCTTCCTGGTCAACAGCGCCGTGGTGAAGAACCGCCTGAGGAAGGTTCTTTTGAAATTCGCCGGTGGGTATATCGTCAACATCAGCAGGCTCGGCAACCCGCTCTACCGCGAGGTGGTGAAGGCCTACCTCTCCACGCTCCTGGAGCACGGGGTGCCGGTCCTCTTCTTCCCGGAGCTTCTCTTCTTCAAGGACGGCAGGCTCCGCGAGATCCACGAGGAGTTCGTCTCCGTCGTGGTGGAGTCGCTCAAGAAAAACACCGAGGAGATAGCCCTCATTCCCGTGGAAATATCGTATTTCCGCAGGCCCCCTGGAAGCGGCGACACCGCGGACCCGGGCTATATCTCCTGGAAGCGTGCCCTGGAAAACACGGTGAGCGTCAACTTTTCCAAGCCCGTCATGGCATCCGACTATTCGCACCGCGACAACGCACTGGGCATCATCGTTTCCGTGGTGCGGAACCGCTGGCAGTCCGACGCGCACGTATACCCGCACTACCTCTTCTGTGCGCTTCTCCGGGAACATGACTACGCGCTCAAGGTGTCCGAGGCCAAGCGCCTGGTCAAGGAGTACCTCTGGGAGCACGAAAGGCTCGAGGGATACTCGCCCAGGGAAGTCATGCGGATGGGCATCGGTTTCCTGGAGGAGAACGGCCTGGGGCGCGTAGAGGACAGGGTGATACGCGCCACCGCCCGTGACGAGGTAGACTACTACGCGGGACTCATGATGGAATGACGAACGGAGGGTATCGATGGATGGTGTGCAACTCTTTCTGACAACACTCATCGCCGGAATCGCGGCGACGGCGCTCTTCATCGCGGCGCGCGTGCGGCGGGGCGGGGTGCCGGCCCTCATCGCGAAGGCCGTCGCGAGCGTGCTGTTCATCGCCACCGCGTGCGCGGCGCTGGCGGCGAATCCCGGGGCGCACGCCTACGGCCTGCCAGTGATCATCGGCCTCGCGTGCGGGCTCCTGGGTGATATCTGGCTGGACCTGAAATGGGTGTACGTCCAGGACAGGGATACGTATCTTTCTGCCGGGTTTTACTCCTTCCTGGCGGGGCACCTCTTCTTCATCGCGGCCATCTTCGCGCATTACGACTGGACCGCGTGGACGATCGCGTTCAGCGTCGTTCCGGCGCTCGCCGGGGCGGCGGGGTCAATCGCGATGGAAAAACCGATGAAGCTGGATTACGGCAGGTTCAGGACCACCTGCTTCGCGTACGGTTTCGTGCTGATGCTGATGGCGTCGTCGTCAGTCGTCGCGGCCCTCGCGACGGGCGCAACGGTGTGGTGGGTGATGTCGGCGGGCGGAATTCTGTTCCTGCTCTCCGACCTGGTGCTTTCGGGAACCTATTTCGGCGAGGGGAAGAACACGCCCGCGTACGTGGTCCTGAACCACGCGCTGTACTACGCCGCGCAGTTCGTGATAGCGTCGTCCGTTCTGTTTCTGGGGAGAGGGTGAGGATATCGCTTCGATTCATCACGATGAACCTCGCCTTCGCGCTCTACGCGGCGCTCGTGCCGCAGCGTATCCTGCCGTTGCCTTTCATCACTCCCGCGCCATGACCCGCTCCAGCAGCGAGAACACTTCCGCGAGGTCGCGCGCCACGTGCATGTCCCCCGGCCTGTCGTCGACGGGCGCGTCGCCCATGCGTGCGCTCCATCCGCCGGAGAAGGCGCAGAGGATGAGGGGCCTGCCGAACTGCCAGGCGAATGCCATCTCGGAGAGCGTTCCCGACTTGCCGCCGAAGGCGACCACGGCGTCCCCGGAGAGGACGTTCGCCAGGTTGCGCGCGTAGCCGATCCCGGTGGGTATCACGATGTCGCAGTGGGGATTCGCGCCGTCGAGATCGTCGCCGGGGAGAATGCCCACCACGGTGCCGCCCGCTTCGGAGGCGCCGCGCGACGCCGACTCCATCACGCCGCCCCTGCCGCCCGAGACGAGCACCCATCCGCGCGACGCGACGTGCTTCCCGAGTTCGTATGCCTCCTTTACAAACCCGGCGTCGCCGGCGCCTATCACCACCACCTGGCGGCGCCGCATCAGTAGAAGTCCCCGGTGATGACGTAATCCTCGAACTGGAAGATGTCGTACCAGAAGCTGTCGCGATGACTGCTCACGTCCAGGTCCAGGTTCAGCCTCTGGAAGGGAATGGTGATGCCGCGGTATATGAAATCGATCCTGTTGCCCTTGAGATCGGCGCCGCGTTTCCTCAGGTGGCGCGTGAAAACCAGGTACATGCGCGGCGTGGGCGCCAGGCAGAGGGTGCCGGCGGGAAAATTATCGGCCAGCGTCCGCCTGATGGTTTCGCTCACGTCCAGTATGGCGTAGAATCCCAGGTGGCTGAATATCTTCTCGATGTTCCGGAAGATGAAGATATTGGTCATGATGTCGTGGCTCTGGTCCATGTTCGCCCGGATGAACGCGTCCGCCTGGTTCTTGATGACGGAAAAGTAGCTGTAGTCCTGATCCTGAGCGGCATGACCTTCGACCATCAGGGCCAGGATCGCGCCGGTGTAGGCGAAGGCCTCGTCGGAGAACCAGGGCGACGACGAGAGCGCCGCGAAGCAGACGGTGTCCGGGCCCGCCGTGGCCACGCGCACCGCGTGCAGTGTCTGGGCGAGACCGCCGGTGTCCTCCGGCTCGTAATGGCGCACGTCGGAAGTGGCCAGGTCGGAGGCGCGCTGCCTGAGCGTTTCCGCGATGCGCGCCGCCTGGGCGGCGTCTCCCCGGAACACCAGCGGCGTGACGGTTCCCTTCCTCTCCAGGTAAATGCCGGAGTGGGTCGAGAAATTCCGGATGTTGTGGTGGTACAGGACCCCCTCCAGGAGGCCCGTCGCGTCGTCGTTGCGGAGTTCCCCCTCGATGCGGCCGTACTCCCCGGCGAGGCGCGCGTATGCCGCCTCCGCGTCGGCGAGCGATATCCTGCCGCGCGAGAAATCCTTCATGGCGCCGCCGATGTCCAGGATCAGTTTTGATATTTCATCGCGCATCATGGGTTTGTTGTCTCCACGCACTTTCTGTGAGAGGGGAGTCGTATCACCCTCTCTGCGATTACTCCTCGTCTTTCCGCACTCTCTGCGTGAGACGATGCCGTTGCTTTGTGATTGCTTCGTGCTCCGTTTTTGCATGCCGGCGCCATGCGAGGGCTTTGCAGGGAGGAGACACGCGGTCCCCTCCCTGCACCCACCCGCGCGCCGCTCATACGCCGCGGGGGCTGTGCTTTCTCCTTACACGAAACTCACTCTGCAGGGGCCGGTGGAAGACATCCGTGTCTGCACCGGCCCTCCCTCGACCTCGTGTCTCGGGTCTATCCTTCCCCTCTGTGTCTCTGCGCCTCTGTGGTTTCCTTTATGCTTTTTCCTTTAATAGAAACGCGACCTCGCGGGCGGTTTCGTACAGGCGGAACGATCCCGTGAAAAGGACAAGGGCATCGTCGCCCAGGGCGCGGAGCGCCGCCGCCAGTTCCCGGGCTTCGGCAACGGGTATCAGCCCCTTTTCCCTGGCCGTCGCGGTGTCCGGCGACCACGAGCGTCCGGTTCCGGATGTAACATAGAATATCCGGCGTGTCAATTGGTTTTGTATGAGCGCGAGCATCCCGTCGATTTCCTTGTCGGCCATGAAGTGGACCACGGCCGCGCGCCCGCCGGGAAAGTCCCGGATGACGGGCATGTCGAGCAGGGCCGTGAGCGCCGCGGGGTTGTGGGCGGGATCGAAGTAGACGGCGGGCTTCTCCAGCAGGAGCTCGAACCGGCCGGGTATTGAAGTGCCGCGCAGGCCGTCGCGAATGGCCTGTTCTGGGAGCGCAGTGCCGTTCCGCATGAGGAGCGCCGCCGTGACCGCGAGCGCCGCGTTTGTCGCCTGCACCGGCGGCGCCTGCGGTATGAAAAGATTTTTATGGGTGATATCAGGCAATGCCAAGTCTTGGGCGCCGCTGAAAGAGTAATCGAACCTCTGCCCGCCGGGCGCCGCTTCGCGCGCGTCCACCGAAAATTCCCTGCCGGCAACCAGCAGGGGCGACGAGAGTGTACCCGCGGTGGCGGCGATCACATCGAGCGCTTGGCCGCCGCATGCGGTGACGACGGGGATTCCCGGCTTCACGATGCCCGCTTTCTCGTGTGCGATTTCCCGGACGGTGCCGCCGAGCAGGTGCGTGTGGTCCAGCCCCACCGAGGTGATGACCGATACAAGCGGCGTGAGGACGTTCGTGGAATCGAGCCTTCCGCCCAGGCCCGTCTCGATCACCGCGAAGTCGACGCGGCGCTCGTGGAAATGACGAAAGGCGATGAAGGTGAGGGCGTCGAACCAGGTGGGGGCGATATCGGGATGGCCCTCAAGCATGGCGAAGAGTCCCTCCGTGTGGCGCGCTAGGTCGTCGTCCGATATTTCACCGTTGCCGACGCGTATCCGCTCGTTGACGCGCACGAGGTGCGGCGAGGTGTAGAGCCCGACGCGGAATCCCGCGGCGGAGAGTATCGCATGGAGATAGTGCGCCGTGGAGCCCTTGCCGTTGGTCCCGGCGATGTGGGCGCAGGCGAGGGCGCGGTGCGGGTTGCCGGAGAGCTCCAGGAGGCGGGTGATATTCTCCGGGGTGTAGCCGGCGAAGCCGGTCCTCTGCTCGTTGTCGACCAGAGAATCGAGGGTCCTGGGCCGGGAACTCATCGCGGGATGCGCGCCGTGAGCGCACGGCGCATCTCGTCGACCGGGGCCTCCTTCCCCGACCAGAGCTCGAACTGCCGCGCGCCCTGGAAGAGCAGCATGTCGATACCGTGGACCGCGCGGCAGCCCGCGGCGCTCGCTTCCTTAAGGAGCGCGGTCTCATGGGGCGCGTACACGATGTCGAAGACGGTGTGGCGCTGTGCGATGAGACCGGCAGGCAGGGGGGAGGCTCCGGTGTCCGGCGCCATGCCCACGGAGGTGGTGTTGATGATGATGTCGATATTCTCCAGCGAGGACGCGGTGAGCCCGCCTATGGTTGCGTGCTCCACCGCGGCGCTTTTCTTCTTGAGATCGTCCACCAGGGGCAGATAGCGCGCCGGATTCCGCCCCGCGATAGTGACGGCGCAGCCGTGCGAGATGAGCGTGAAGGAGATCGCCCGCGCCGAGCCGCCGTTGCCGAGTATGAGGGCCCGCTTCCCCTCCGGGGGAGCGCCGGCGCGGCGCAGCGCCTCGAGCGCGCCGAGGCCGTCGGTGTTGAAGCCGGTTATCGTCCCGGCGGCGTTGACGAGCGTGTTTACCGCGCCTATCTCGGTGGCGAGCGGGTCGACGCGGTCCAGGAGCGCCATGACGTTGGTCTTGTAGGGGATGGTGATGCTGGCGCCGAGGATGGGGAGGGCGCGCATCGCCCCGATGGCGGACGATATCGACGACGGGCGGAACGCGAGGTAGACGGCGTCGAGCCCCGCCGCGCGAAAGGCGGCGTTGTGCATGGCGGGCGAGAGCGAGTGCGCCACGGGATCGCCGAAGACGCAGTAGAGGCCCGTGGAGGCGTTGATATCGGACATTCCCTTCCCCGTAAAAATCGGTTGACCTGAAGCGCGCGCATCGGGTAGCGTTCACGCCAGTTCGATTATCAGCTCCCCGGGCGCGCGAAATGCAAGGAATTTTTGCCGGGGATCGGCCGAAAATTAAATGAGCTCCGGCCGGGGGCCGACAATCGGAAAGGCGGACTGCGATGGCGGTGAAAAAGGGAACCGGCTCAACGGGAAAAAAGAAAAAGAGCGCTGCGGGGAAAAAATCAGCGCCCAAGGCGCCGGCGTGCCGGGCAGCAGCGCCCCCGGCGCAAAGGGGAAGCCGGGCCCTGTACCTCCTGGTGATACTGGCGCTCCTGACGGTGATCGTCTACATGGCGAACATGGTCTTCTTCCAGGACAGGGCGCCGAAGCGGCTCGCGGACGACGGGCACCGCGACGCGAAGCGCGCGGAACAGACGAAGCAGGACCAGAAGGGCGATGAGCGCGACGACCGGAAGAAAGATGACGGGAAGGCCCAGTCGGAGCAGATGGTGAAGATTTACCTTGTCCGCGTGGACGACAACACCGGAAAAAGTTCGATGATAGCTGTGTCCAGGGCCGTGAAGGGCCAGCCCACCGTGCAGCAGGCGCTGGCAGAGCTTGTCAGGGGAAGCACTGTGGCGGAAAAACGCAGGGGCCTCCTGACCGCGATACCGCCGAGCCTGCGCGTCCGGAGCGTGACAGTGAAGAACAGGAACGCCGAGATTGATTTCAACGGCGCCATTGAGCAGCCCGTCGGGAAGGACATCATGATCAATAGGATCGACCAGATCGTCTACACGGCGACCGACATCCCCGGCGTGGACAGCGTGCTTATCAGGATAAACGGCAGGCGGCAGCAGACACTGGGCGGCGAGGGGATTCCGATTGCCGGCCCGCTTCGGCGGAGGGAGTGATGCTGGAAATAGAAAGCAAGTCGCGCTGTGCCGACCTGGCGCGCCTGGAGAAGCTGGTGGTGGAAAAAGGCGGCATCGCCTGTGAAAAACGGCGCGAGACCGATCTCTAC
>JAGODF010000352.1 GCA_017998375.1 Spirochaetota bacterium | reverse complement strand
AAGCTAGACCGCCTCTTCGGCATTTCCGCCGACGAGCTCATGGCGATACACGAGGTGGGGCCCGGCGTCGCCGAGGCGGTGGCGGAGTTCTTCCGCGGACCCGGCTCCGGTCTCGTGCGGGAGATGCGCGCCTCCGGCGTGACTGTCCTCGACGAGGAGGGCGCCGCGGACACGGCCTCGGCCGTGGCGGGAAAAACCTTCGTCTTCACCGGATCGCTGGAAAAGTTACAGCGCAAGGAGGCCGAGGAGACGGTGGAGCGCCTGGGCGGCCACGCGGCCGGCTCCGTGAGCAAAAAGACCGACTACGTCGTGGCGGGGGAGGCCGCGGGCTCCAAGCTGGAGAAGGCACGTTCCCTGGGAGTGAAGATCATCACCGAGGAGGAGTTCATCGCCATGGCGGGAGGGAAGGAGTGATGGAGCGCCTGAAAAATTTTCTTGCCGGGGCGAAGAACTGGTTCGCCGCGCGCTATTATCTCGCGACGGCCCCGCTCATGTTCCTTTCCTTTCCCAGCCACGACGTCTGGTTCCTGAAGGGCTTCCCCTTCTTCGCCTGGTTCTCACTCGCGCCGGTTTTCGTTTTCCTCCGCGAAAAGACCCTCAAGGAGATGGTCTATCACTCCTTCGCGGTATTCCTCCTCGGCAACCTCCTGGCCTTCAGCTGGATCGGGAACTTCGGCGCCGAGGTCAAGGGCGGGTATACCGTCATACTCCTCTTCCTCATTCCGTCGCTCACCGTCTTCATGGTCACTAAGGTCGTCATCGCCGAGCTCCTGTCGCGCAGGTTCGAGGCTCTCCGTCCGCTCATCTTTCCCGCCGCGTGGATACTGGTGGACTGGGTGCAGTCGCTGGGCTTCCTCGCCTTTCCCTGGACCTACTGGGGCTATTCCCAGTATCCCTTCACCGCCTTCATCCAGATGGCGCGCGTCACCGGCGTCATGGGAGTCACCTTCACGCTGGTACTCGTGAACTCACTCGCCGCCGATCTGTGGTACCGCGCGCGAAGCGAAGAACTTCAGTGGAAGGGGCTGATACAGACCGCCGCCTTCAGAAAGCTCGCCGTCGCGGCGCTCGCCGTCATCCTGATAACCGTCGCCGGCGCGTCGCTCCTGGCGATGCACACGGGGACATCCAGGCGCGACCTGCGCGTCGCCATGGTCCAGTCCTGCATCGATCCCTGGGACAACTGGACGCGCAACCGCATGCGCTATCTCAACCAGCTGGCGCACTACACCTTCCGCGCCGCCCGGGAAAACCCGGACCTGGTGATCTGGTCGGAATCGGCAACGCTGGAAATGATCTCGTACGATTACGCAGCGGGCACTCTGAACGAGTTCGAGCAAAGGGTCTTGGAGCTCGCGCGCATCACCGGAAAGCCCATCCTCACCGGCGAGATCGGCCGGCAGGATGATGCCATCCGCGGCGTAACCTTTTACCAGAACAACGCGGTCCTCATCGACGCCGCGGGGGCAGTGGTGAAATCCTACTCCAAGATCAACCTGGTGCCCTTCGGCGAGTGGTTCCCCTACGAGCGCTGGTTCCGCTGGGTGAAGAGCATCGTGGACAGCTTCGGCGCCTCGAGCTTCACGCCCGGCACGGAGCTCGCGACGTTCGAGGTCCTGGGCAGAAAGTTCGGGACCCTGGTCTGTTACGAGGGAATCTTCTTCCGCCACGTGCGCCGCTACGCCGCCCTGGGCGTCGACTTCCTGGTGAACATCACCAACGACGGCTGGACCGATACCTACAACGGCCACATGCAGCACTTCTCCGCCTCGGTCTTCCGCGCGGTGGAGAACGGCCTCTGGATGGTGCGCGCCGGCAACACGGGTTACACCACGCTGGTGGACCCGTACGGAAGGGTCACGGCGTCCATTCCCATCCTGATCCAGGGCTATCTCGCGGGAGACATGGACTTCGGCCTCAATCATCCAACCTTCTACGCGCGGTACGGGGACGTGTTCTCATACGCGGCCTTTACGTTTCTCGGTGCATGCTGTCTTATCGCCGTTGCGGGAAATATCAGAAAGAGGAAGGGGGGCGATACACGGTCATGATGAAGAAAACAATAATGGCGCTCACCATCGCCGCGGCGCTCTCCGTGCTGGTGCTTTTCGGCGCGTCCTGGCACTTCTCCAGCCAGCTCATCAGCCCGAAGCCGTACACGTGCGACAGGGAACACTTCGTGTACTGCGGCGGCGCCCGGGAACTGGGCATTCCGTACGAAGAAGTGTCGTTCCGGAACGACGAAGGCCATCTGCTGAAGGGCTGGTTCTTCCCCGGAAAAGGTTCCGCGAGGGCAGTCGTGATGGTGCACGGCATCACCGCCGACAAGCGCGAGGGCCTGCGCTGGGTGAAGGCGCTGACCGCCGGCGGTTATAGCGCACTCCTCTTCGATCTTAGAAATCACGGCGGGAGCGACCGCGCCAGCACCGGCATGGGACTCGCGGAGAAAAAGGACGTCTCCGCCGCGGTGACCTACCTGGAGCGGGAGCGCGGCATCCGGAAGGTGGGGCTCTTCGGCGTTTCAATGGGGGCCGCCACGGGCATCCACGCCATGGCTGAGGACACCCGCATCGCCGCCGGCGTCTTCGAGGCGCCCTTCGCGCACCTGGGGGACCTCCTGGGTGACATGGCGGTCCGGGATTTCGGACTGCCGCGCTTCCCCATCATACCCGCCGTGCTCCGGATCTACGGTCACCGCGGGGGCTTCGACCCGTCCCTCATGAATCCCGAGGACCTGGTGGGGAAAATCTCGCCCAGGCCTGTCCTCATCATCCACTGCGACCGTGACGACTACACGCCCTACACCCACGGACTCCGCGTCTTCAGGGCGGCGAAGGAGCCGAAAACCATGTGGACCGCGCGCTGCGACAAGCACGCGCGCGCCTGGCAATCGGACCCGGCCGTGGCGGAGCGGAAGGTGGTTGATTTTTTCAAGAAGTATCTGCCGTAGAATTCGCGGGCATCACCCGCGGCGCGAATGGAGTGAAGCGATGGCGATGAAAACGACGGTGACGGCGCTCAGCGCCTACCACAACTACAAGCTTGACGGCGTCCTGAGAAAGGAAATACGGCAGGGGAGCGAGGGCGATATATTTTTCCTCCACGCGATGGAGGTGGCGCACCCGGCTGCGTTCCCCCGGATCTCCGCGAACCTGTTCTCCACGAAGGGCGCCCCGATCGCCTCGATACGCGGCAATGCCGTGGAGCGCCTCGCCGGCGGGTACCGGGAGGAGCGCGACGGCGACGGCACGGCGGTCCTGGACGCGAGCGGGAACGCGGTCTTCCGCTACCGGGTGAAGCGGTACCAGAACGTCTACGTCACCGAAATATCAGGGGAGTTCTTCGACGAGAAGGGAAGGCCGGTCACGCTGTGACGACGCGGCCCCTGTTTCCGGAAGCGTCCGCCCTTTCAAGCAGCACGCCGGCAATCCTGCCGCGCGCGCTTCGCGTTTCGGGCGTATCATCCAGCACGATCTTGAGATAGTTCCCGCTCACCGCGGTGAATCCGTCTCCCCCGCGGTTTTTCTCCACCACTGAAGGAATCGTGCGCCCTATGAATCTCCTCCGGTAGGCCAGGGCGCGCTCCAGGGACGCGGCGCGCATCCTGTCGCCGCGCTCCGCGGCAACGCGCGGCGCGACTCTTCCAGGCATCGCGGCCGCCGGCGTTCCCGCGCGCGGCGAGAAGGTGAACTGGTGTACGTAGGCGAAGTCCGCCTCTCCCACCATGTCGAGCGACTCCGCGAAATCATCCTCCGTTTCCCCGGGAAAGCCGATGATGATGTCAGCGCCCACGGCGATGTCCGGGCACGCGGAGCGCAGCAGGGCGACGGCGGCGAGGTAGTCGCGCCGCGCATAGGGCCTGTTCATGAGGCGGAGTATCCTGTCGGAGCCCGACTGCAGTGGCAGGTGGATGTGCGGGCACACTCCGGGGTGCGCCAGGATCGCCGCGAGCCGCTCCGTTA
>JAGODF010000351.1 GCA_017998375.1 Spirochaetota bacterium | reverse complement strand
CTCATAGGCCCGTCGGGCTGCGGGAAGTCGACGCTCCTGCGCTGCTTCAACAGGATGAACGACCTTTACGACGAGGTGAAGATCACGGGCGGGATCTCCGTCAACGGCACGCCGCTCATGGAAATGGACATTATCGACCTTCGGAAGCGGATCGGCATGGTGTTCCAGCGGCCGAACCCGTTCCCGTTCTCAGTGTACGAAAACATGACCTACGGGCTGGTGACGCACGGGATCGAAAAAAAACTCCACGGGGAAACCGTCGAGCGCTGCCTCCGGGCGGTCGGGCTCTGGGACGATCTTAAAGATTCCCTCCACGCGTCCGCGCTCTCGCTTTCCGAGGAACGGAAGCAGCGGCTCTGCATCGCGCGCCTGCTGACGGTGGAGCCGGAGATCATCCTCCTGGACGAGCCGTGTTCCGCCCTGGACCCGATCGCGACGATGAAGATCGAGGAGCTGATGGTGGAGCTGAAGAAGAACTACACAATACTCATCGTGACGCACAACATGCAGCAGGCGGCGCGGGTCTCGGATTACACCGGCTACATGCTCCTCGGCGAGCTCATCGAGTTCGGCGAGACCCCGCAGGTGTTCACCAACCCGAAGGACGAGCGCACGGAGGGTTACATCACGGGAAGGTTCGGGTAAGGTTGTGGTTATTTCTTCATCTTCATGACCAGGCGGTCCCTGAAGCCGTTCAGTTCCTTCATGTGCGTACCCACCAGCAGCGCGGAAAAGAGGGTGATAAGCACGCCCAGCGAGACGCTGAGCGCCATCTCGAAACCGCGGCCGAGCTGATTAACGAGCCATATCCGCGGCTCGCTGAACTGTACCAGGACCAGGGCCGCAAGGAGCAGTATCTCTGCCGAGACCCAGTTGAAGATCGACACTTTCCTGCCGTATACCGTCCCGGAAAAACGAATCCCCGCCATGATGCGCGTCGTGAGGTCGTCCCGCAGGAGGTCGGGTTCCATTGTACGGACAAGGCGCGCGGCGCCGTCCATGCGCGACGCCTCGGCGCGGCAGCGATCGCAGCGGAGCGCGTGAAGGCGCATCATCGGCCCGGGCTTTTCAAGGTTGTCCAGCGCGGTGTATCTCTGAATGAAGGTGTCACATCTCATGGTAGTCCTCCGCTATGGTTCCATGCAGCGCGTCGCGCAGCATCTGCTTTGCCCGGAACACGTGCGACTTCACCGTGTTGACGGGAAATCCCGTGATCCCGGAAATCTCGGCGTGCGTGAGCCCGTAGAAGAAATGGAAGTCCACGCACACCCTGTAATGCTCCGGCAGCTCCATGACCGCCTTCCGGAGCGCCCGCGCCACCTCTTCCCGAAGGTGCGCCTCCTCGGGGGTGGCGCCCTCGCACTGCAGGGAATGTTCCACGAGGCTCTCGGCGCTCCTGCTCCCCTTCACGGCGTTGATGCCGTGGTTGTACGCCACCTTTGTGAGCCAGTAGACGAAACGCGACCGCCCCTGGAACGACGCAAGGCTGTTGTACGCCCGGAGGAACACCTCCTGGGCGAAGTCGGACGCGTCGTCATGGTTCCTGAAAAACATCATCCCGATGTTGAATACCTTCTTCTGGTATCTCCCGACGAGCTCCGCAAAGAGCTCCGTTTCACCGCGGATGATCCTGCCGACTATGTCCTCGTCTTCGGTGTTCGCGAGGCTAGGCATCGCGTCTTGTGCCCATCTTCATCCTGACGATGAAGAAGGCAATGAGCCCGGCGCCCACCGCGAGCGGGATGAGCCCGCCCAGGAGCCCGTAGCTGATGCCCTCCTTCAGCAGGAAAAAGACGCTCATGCCGATGCCGATGAAAAAGCTCAAGAGCCCGAAGAACAGCGAAAAGCTGTCCAGGTCGAACTTCTCGATGGGCCGCTGGTACGTGCCCTTCTCTATCATCAGCATCTTGGCCCTGTGCCCGTAATACAGGTAAAAGAACAGTATCGTGCAGCCGAAGATGATCCCCACGATGGGAACGATGGTGAGGATGATCTGGGCCGCGATCGACGGTGCGTTATCCATAGGCCGCTCCTTGTAGCATCATCTCCATATCATGCCTTCGGACCGGGGCGGTGTCAAACAGAATTACGCGCCTTCAGCCCTTTCTCGCCGCAAAGGCGGACTCGGGCGCCGGCGCGACCGCGATGCTCCTCTTCGCCGCCGCTATCGCCCTGACGACCGACCTGCCGCGCGAACCCACGACCGCGCGCGTTATCTTGTGGAAGTGGTGCTCCCTGATCGCCATGCGGACCGCCACGGGGAATCCCGCCGGGTCCTTCCGCAGGGCCTTCCAGAGGAAGGCAAGGTAGCGGTGCCCGTACGGAGACAGAGCCTGCGTGACAAGCGATGTGACGAAGGCCCGCATGTCCTGATAGCGCAGCGGCTGGGCCGGACGGGCGCTCCACGGGACCTGGTCCAGCGTGACGAGGCACCGCGCGAAATAATTTTTCGGGTCGTAGATGGCGCGGAGCACCTTCCGATATCCCTCCGCGATGGTCCCGGCGTCCATGACAGGGACGAAGTTCATGTCCAGGTCGTGCGTGTTGTTGCCGGAGCTCTCCGCGAGGAGCCGCCCCTCGCGCGCCAGGCGCCGGTAGAGCTGCGTGTTGGGCAGCGCCATCATCAGGCCGATCATCGACATGGTGATCCCCGATTCCTGTATGAATTGTATCTGCAAATCAAAGATGTTCGCCGGATCGGTGTCGAAGCCGATGATGAAGCCCGCGCTTACCTCTATTCCCCGGTTCTGTATGGCGCGGACGCTGTCGATGAGTTTCTTGCGCGTGTTCTGCGCTTTCTGCGTCTGGTGGAGCGTCGCCTCCACCGGCGTCTCGATGCCCAGGAATACCATGTCAAACCCCGCCTCCACCATCTCGTCCATGAGCGCCGGGTCGTCGCCCAGGTTCACGCTCGCCTCGGTGAAGAGCGTGTAGGGATAGCCCCGCTCCTTCTGCCATTCGATAATCCGCGGCAGGAGCTTCCGCACCTCGGCCTTGTTGCCGATGAAGTTGTCGTCCACCACGAAGAGGGAGCCGCGGAAGCCGGTGTCGTAGACAGCCTGGAGCTCACGCAGAAACTGGTCCGCCGTCTTGGTGCGGGGTTTGCGCCCGAACATCTCGATGATGTCGCAGAACTCGCAGTTGAAGGGGCAGCCGCGCGAGAACTGGAGCATCATGGAAAAGTATTTGCCGATATCGAGAAGGTCGAAGCGCGGCACCGGCGTGGCGGTGATGTCGGGCTTCTCCGATGCGTTGTAGACGGGCCCGGCCGCGCCGGCCTCGTAATCGCGCAGGAAATCCGGGAGCACGGTCTCGGCCTCGCCCAGGATAAAGTGGTCCACGCCCTCTATCGATTCATGCGAGGAGGTGGGATACGGCCCCCCGGCCACCACTGTCTTACCGCGCTTCTTGCAGAACTCGACGACCTGCCTGAACGATTCCTTCTGCACTATCATCGCCGAGACGAAGACCAGGTCGGCGCGGTCGACGTCGCGCGCGCGGAGCTTTCGCACGTTCATGTCCACCAGGGTGATATCGTACCGCTCCGGCATCATCGCGGCGACGGTGATGAGGCCCAGCGGCGGGAACTGCGTCTTCTTGCCCACGAACTTCAGCGCGTGCTTGAAGCTCCAGTAGGTGGTGGGAATCTCGGGGTAAATCATCAAAACCTTGGTACGCATATGCGGCTCCTCTGACAAACGGATTATTGCTGGTTCTATGCCCGTACAGACAGGGGAGGCTGGAGAAAGGTTGCAAAAAATAAAGGGGAAACGCAACCGCTTTTTCCCGGGACTCGGCGCTGATGTCCGGGGAAAATCACCCTTGACGGAAGCGCCGGGAAATGCGTCAGTTGCCGGGGTGTCGCGAGATGGATAACGCAATAGACAGGGAAGGCAGGCGCTTTGCCGGCGTCATTTTGAGAAAGGTGGGACGTGCCGTCAACACCTGGGGCATGGCCGGGGAGGGC
>JAGODF010000350.1 GCA_017998375.1 Spirochaetota bacterium | reverse complement strand
CTCCTGAGATTGTCAACCCGGAGGGCCAGGTCGCGGTAAGTGGCCCATACGAGTGTTTTCGTCGCAGTGTTCTTGGTGCCGATGGCGTTACGGTTTCCCCATTTAGCGACTGTATCCTCGAAGAGGTCCACGAGGTTGTTGGGATGCTTGAAGTAACCGTCCAGTTGTTTGATTTCCTTTGCCGAATATTTAATCATGGCTGTTCTCCCGGTTGAATTCACCGCATGCTAGTGCCGGTATGTTCCACCATGGAATAGTGTCAAACTATTTTATTCACACTTTTCTCTCAAATCCAGAGAATCCGCTTATTGCGGGGAAGATCGCCCCGCCGCGGTTTGGGGTGCTCGTTTCGACTGGAAGAAGGGCATCGCGCCATGGTCACATTTTCGGCGCCCCAAAATACTGGTGATGGTCTTCTTTCATGCAATTCCCGGCGCTGTCCCTCAGCCCCGCGGGGCCGCCGCGCACCGTGAGCCGGTATGTGTCGCCGATGGCGAGTCCCGAGAGGGAGAATTTATATACCTGGAAATCCCCCGGTGGGATGTCGGGCCAGTCCATATTGCTTATTTTAGGCATCTCGCTTCCCGTGCCATATGCCCTCACCGCGGAGAGCTCGATGCTCACGGGATCGATCTCCTTCGTGAAGAGGATGTAGACGTATTGACCGGTTTGATAGGCTGTCACCGGCTCGATGTCGCCGGCGGCCCAGCATTCGTATGTTCCCGGTGTATAGGGATCGATGAAACCAAGCGTTGTGTCGGTGATGCAGGAGACCTGGGGCCGGGTGGAACCCGCGCCGTCCGTAATGAAACGATACCTGTACTCGCGGTCCAGCGGATTGCCGTTCGCGTCGGTGAGCGAGGGCGATATATTCAGAGTATAGGCCGTTTCGCTTACCAGCGGTTCATCGAACTTTATCGTTATGGTGGCTGAGGCCCCCGGAGACTCTATATGGAAGGAGCCGGATGGAGATATCGTAATCGCGTCATACGCGCTTTCCCTGGACACAGGTTCGCTGAAGGTCAGCACGATGTCCCAGCCCTTTTCACCGCTGCTATTATCCGTGTCTTCGATCCAGGGCGGCAAGGTGGATGCGCCGTCCTGCTGGTACACCGAAGTGAGGGACGGTCCGGTAAAATCATCACCCACGGTAAAGCTGTAGACGTAGGCTTCCCTCAGCGTATTGCCGTTGGTATCGCCGATCGACGTGCCCAGGGTCACGGTATACGTGGTCCCGTAATCGAGATCGAACACCGGGTCGAAGGTGACCTCGGTATGCGTCGCGTTCCACTGGAAGAGTCCCTGGACCGATGGCGAGATCGTGAATCCAGAATAGAATGAATCGATATCCATTGACTCGGAAAAGGTGATCCTGATAAATGAGCCGGCGTAGAGTACGGGGTCCGTTTCAGGCGCCGGATGAATGCCCGTGGCGTCCCGGGCGGGGGTGTGCGATATGACCCGCGGCGGAGTGAGATCGGCATTTATGACAAAAACAGATTCGATTCCTTCTTTAAGATCATTTCCCTCGGAGTCTTCCGCCGCCGTAGTGAGCGATATGGTGTACATGTTGTCCGTTAAGGTTTCCTTTGGCGTAAACAGGAGGGTCCTTCCGTCAGTCCAGCGGAAGTATCCCTGGACGGAACCGGTTTCGGAAGAGAGGCTGAACGCCTGGTTCGTCTTGGCGCTGTCCATGTCTTTCTAGAACACGATGCGTACCGACGTATCCGCCGGCACACCGCTGGCGAAGCGCTCCGGGCTCACCGATACCACTTCGGGCTGTTCAAACCCCAGGCGCTCGCTCAGGGCGTCGCAACCCGGGATGGATGAAATCAGTATTGCAAGTCCGATAAACATTGCGGATCGTATCATAATATGTTCTCCTGAAATAATTATTATTGCTTACATAAAAATTAAAGGATAACCACAGAGGCACGGAGGTACAGAGGTTTTAAAATTAGAAGCTGGTGCCTGCCCCAGTTTCTAAACTTAATCCTTTCTCTGTGTCCTCTGTGCCTCTGTGGTTATTTTGTTTATTTTAGTTTTCTGCATTCTGGCCTGTTTATATTACAATCTGTCCTTGAATTCGAATACGAAGTCCCGCTCCATCGTGTTGTCATTGGCATCCTGGATGCCGCTTTCGCCGCCGGCAATGGTGACGCGGTAGAGCTCCGGCGGTACATCTTCGCTGTTCACCAGTCCGTCGAACAGGAGCGTCGCGATAGTTTTGTCGGAACTCAAATTTACGTTAACGAGATGGGGTGTATAAGCTCCCTCGATGATGATATTGTCCAGCAGGGAGTAAAGATTCATCGCCGCGGGGCCGGCGTCGTTGCCGAAGGTGACCTGAAAGTAGAAATTTTTGGCATTAGGCTGTTCTGCTATCGCACCCATGTCGATCATGAGCGGCCAGTTAAGCGTCACCCCGTCGTAGAGATCCTCGTAGGGGCAGGGGGCGGCCCCGTCATTGCAGGACCCCCGCATGAAGGTCGCGCGGACATGCTGCGAGTCCGCGGCGTTGGTCCTGAACGACACCGCGTGGGGATCCTTTAACCTGAGGCCGTGCACATCCTCGGCCGAGGTGCCGATCCGGAGCGTGTAGACGGTGTCGGAGTCGAACAGGTCCTCAGGCTCGAAGGTAAGTACGCGGTCGCCCCCCGACCAGTGGAAGCAGCCCGACGTCGAGGGCGTGATGGTAAAGGCGGATTCCGCGGAAGAGCGTTTCATCGGTTCCGAGAATTCAATTGAGATCAGGGAGCCGCGGCTGACGCCGGGATTCACCGTATCGGTATCCCAGTAGGGAGGCGGTGCGGAGCCGTTTTCCCAGGCACCTGCGACCTGGGGCTGCGTGAAATCATCCCCTGTAATGAACACAATGGTGTAGCTCCCCTCGAGACAGTTTCCCATCACATCCTCCGCGGTGGAGGCCACGGTCACGCGGTACTGGGTGCCGTACTCGAGCGGGGACGTCAGGACATAGGTCAGCCGGGCGCCGCCGTCGGACCAGGCGAAGTAGCCGGGAACATCGGGACTGACGCTGAATGCCGATTCCGTCGTCATGGCGTCCATCGGCTCGGAGAAAAGCACCTCGATCCCGGCGATTCCCGTGTCGATGCCCGTGGCGCCGCCCTCGGTCCAGGGCGGATCGGAGCCTATCACCCGGGGCTTCACCGTGTCGTCGCCCACGTAGAACTCCGAGATGAAGTCCTCTTCCATGGTATTGCCATCGCTGTCCTCCACGGACCGCGGTAGTTCCATCACGAATCTCCCGCCGGTTTGGAGGCTGTCGAAAGGAATGAAGATGAACTTTCTTCCAGTTTCCCATTGGAATTGACCGGCGATTTTTGCGCTTTCCGCGCGCAGGGAAAATGATTCCTCGATGGAGCTTCTTCGCACATCCGCGCTGAACTCCAGCCAGATGTCGGCGTCGCGGGAAACGCCGTACTGCTGGTGGAACGGGCTCCAGGCCGCCACTTCCAGCGCCTCGAAATCGGCGCACGATACGAAGGCGGCCGACAGGAGAGCCAGGATGATAAGACCCCCTCCCGGCCTCCCCCTTCGCAAGGGGGAGGTGGATGTTGCACGGAACCGAAGGCGCGAAAACGCTTTCGCGCCTTCGGTGGATTCCCGCCTGCGCGGGAATGACATATTATCTGACGGGATTAAATCCAATGGGGTTTGGGGCGAAGCCCCATAAAATGCCCCGCAGGGCTTCCCCTGCGCATATTGGGAGCGCGGGCGAAGCCCGCAAAATATTCTCTTCATCGGGTCCTCCTTGAAAGCGCAAAAAAATAGCGAATAGAAATCGGAATAAGCAGCATGATAATAAGCGTGGAGAAGCTCAGGCCGCTGACCACCGTGAGCGCCAGGGGGCGCCAGAGATTGCTTCCTTCACCGCCGGAGAGGAGCGCGGGAAGGAACCCCATGACCGTCGTGATGGTGGTGATGATCACCGGATTGAAATGCTCGAGACCGAC
>JAGODF010000036.1 GCA_017998375.1 Spirochaetota bacterium | reverse complement strand
ATTGTATACGGCCACAGCCAGGCTCTTCTTCGCGTTGTCCTGGCCTATCACGTACTGGTCGAGTACTTCCTTTATCTCTTTGGGCTTGGGAAGATCCGTGAAATTCTTGTCGATGCTCCCGCTGTCCCAGTCCTCGGACACGATTTCGTTGCAGAGATCGATGCATTCGTCGCAGATATACACTCCCGGCCCCGCGACGAGTTTCTTCACTATTTCCTGGCTTTTTCCGCAGAACGAGCAAAACAGCTTCTCATCCTGCTCCTTTTTCTTGGACGCCATAGATACCTCGGAAAATTGGATTGCCTTCGAACACATCCAGTTGGCGCCGGGGCGAAGACTCCCCGGGCGGCACCGTCCTACTGCTCCTTCCTCACCAGGATCTTGTCTATCAGGCTGTACTTCAGCGCCTCTTCGGCGGACATAAAATAATCCCGATCCATGTCCTTTTCTATTTTTTTCACGTCCTGCCCCGTGTGGGTGGCGTAAATTTCGTTCAGCCGACCTTTGATCTTCATGATCTCCTTTGCCTGGATCTCGATGTCCGAGGCCTGGCCCTGGAACCCTCCCGCGGGCTGGTGGATCATGATCCTCGCGTTGGGAAGCGCCGAACGCTTGCCCTTCGCTCCGGCTGCGAGAAGGAGGGAACCCATGGAAGCTGCCTGCCCGATGCACAGCGTCGCCACATCGGGCTTGATATACTGCATTGTATCGTAAATCGCCATGCCGGACGTCACTATTCCGCCCGGGCTGTTGATATACATGTAGATGTCCTTGTCCGGGTCCTCGGCTTCCAGGAAAAGGAGCTGGGCTATCACGAGGCTTGCGACGTGATCATCGATCGGTTCGCCGAGAAACACGATCCTGTCTTTCAGCAGCCTGGAATAGATGTCGTACGCGCGCTCACCCCGGCTGGTCTGCTCAACTACAATTGGAACAAGGCTCATCTGCTGATCTCCGCACTAGGTAAATTTGAATATGTATACAGTATGTTTCGGCATCCGCTGCCGGGTTACAACATCCAATTTTTAACACTCACACCCTCATGCCGGATTCCACTTGCAATCCGATCCATCACACTGGAATTACAGGGTAAAAAAAGCGGCATACGTCATTATATCGCACACAGCGATTTTTTCAAGCAATAATACGACGAATTTTGTTCATTATTTGAGCATATCGCCGCCGCGGAAAACGCTTCCCGGTGAAAGCGTTTCATTCCGCGGCCCGGCAGTGGCGTCAACGGACCACAATCTGATCGGGACTACTTTTTCTGGACGAATTCCTCGAAGGATACGGGCTTGAGTTTTTTTATTTTCGCGTTGTCATAGATGAATTTGCGTGCGTTTATCATCACCAGCTCCGTTTCGATGTTTTCACGGGAACGGGTCTGTTCTATCTGTTTGTCCATTTCCTCTTCGGTTTTTCCGCTCTGGGCCGCAAGGGCGCTTACCATGCCCTTGTAGTCTTCCTCGGTGAAGCTGATGTTTTCCTTCTTCGCGATCTCCAGACGCACCATGAACGAGCTGATGTCATGAAGGGCCTCTTCCCGTATTTTGGTCCTGATCTCGTCCGCGTTCATTCCCATCATCTCCGCGAACTCGTCTATGTCCTTCGCCTGGGAACCCGTCCTCTGGACTATCCGGCCGAGTATCGACTGCATTTCCTTCTGTATCATCGACTCCGGGATGTCAAATGTGCTCTTACCGATAATCTCGTTAATCAGCGACTCCATCACCTCGCCGCGGGCCATGTCGGCGACGTATTTTTCCAGTGTCTGGCGAATGTTCGCCCTAAGGTCCTGTATCGTCTGGAACTCGCTCACGTCCTTGGCCAACTCGTCGTCCGGCGCCGGAAGCTCCATCCTGCTGATCTCCTCGGCTTTTGCGACGTATTTCACCTTCTGCCCCGCGAGGTCCTTCACCTCGTAATCTTTGGGATACTTGATTTCAAGCTCACGGGTCTCCCCGGCCTTCATGCCGACCACAAACTTGTCGACCGCGTATTCGCTGGCGCTCTTCCCGACGATGATATTGTATTCCTTGAAGGTGAGCGCCGCCGCCTCTTCCGGGGTCACGTTGTCCACCCGCTTGATCCCGAACCTGAGCACGTCGCCCTTCTCCACCACCGCTCCGTCTTCCTTCTTGGATATCTTGGCGCTCCTTTCCCGGAGGCTGTCGATCTCCTTGTCGATATCCTTGTCCTTTACCTCCGCCGCCCGTTCCTTCGCCTCTATTTCCTTGTAGGGACCCAGCTCGATCGTGGGCATGATTTCGAACTTGACGCTGTACTTGAACGGCTTGTCGCGATGGAATTCCTTGAAATCGAAGTACGGTTCACCCACCGGGGAATGCTTCTTTTCCTGAACGGCGTCGACATATGTGCTTTTCAGGATGTTCTCCAGCACCTCCTGCTCGGCCTGACCGCGGTACATATTCTCGATCAGTTTGACCGGCGCCTTTCCCCTGCGGAATCCGTCGATTTTCGCGTTTTTCGCAATTTTTTCAAATACCGATTTGTACTCCACGTCTATCCGCGACTGGGGTACCTCTATCACCATCTCCACCGTCGCGTTTTCCAGTTTCTTGTCTTCCAGTATCTGCACAGAAGCACTCCTTTTCATGATTTCTGCGTCATTTCTTCCAGGACGCCCGTAGCCGCCGGACAATCCCGGGACGGCACGATGCAGGAAAAAAATAATCCCTGATGATATCAGGGATTGTCCGTAACTCGTTTAGAGTCATTCGATGCGCAATGTGATCAAACTCACGTCCATACTCATGAGCGGGAAACGGGATTCGAACCCGCGACGTCAACCTTGGCAAGGTTGCACTCTACCACTGAGTTATTCCCGCATTGCGAGCGAAGGGACTTGAACCCCCACACCTTTCGGTACCAGATCCTAAGTCTGGCGCGTCTGCCAGTTCCGCCACGCTCGCCCTGGCGTCAGGGTTTTCCGGATAAACGTAAATTTCAAGCTAAATTCACGCCCTCCCCGGAACTGAACGACACGGAACTTTGGGTTGCCCGGGACTCGAACCCGAAACCTACTGATTAAGAGTCAGGTGCTCTACCGATTGAGCTAGCAACCCGGCAATCTGATGAAATACTATGCCGGAATGCCGGCAACAAGGATTTATACATTTTAAAATGACCCGTATACTGTCAAGTTTTTTTCACCTCTTTTGGGGGAAAATATTTGACCACATATTGGCCGGGTATGTGCCTGCCGCCAAACAAGGTGAAGCATCCAGCACACCTCGTTGCGCAACAACGCACCCTGCGCGCAGCTTCCGCCATTTTCATATTCCCCATCTTCCAATTATCGCCCCGCAAGAGGACAATTATTGTAAAACAGGTAAAATAGAATTGACATTATCAATAATAATTTATCAATTTATGATTTATTCCTTATTCATAAAATCCCGGTTTCATGGATGTAGTACTATCATCCGCACAAGCCGGGTTCATCGAAACGAGGGCTGATCAACGCATGAATGTTAAACAGAAAATGGCCGTCATATTGAGCATATCGCTGCTTCTCTGCCTGGGATCGTACCTGATCATAAAAAACATTTTTGAAAGCATCGAGCAGCAGCTCCTCGACAAGTGTCGCATTGAGGCGCAGATAGGCGCGAAATCCATCAGCAAGATGATGAAGCTCATGATCTCGGCGAACATTCTCCGGGAAAGCGATCTTTTCGACACCAATTACGTTGAAATACCCGGCAGCATTCCGAAGAGGTACCGCACAAAATACGACGAGATACTGGACAAGAACATACAGGTGTACCAGGACCAGTACCTCATGCTCGACAAGGACCTCGTGTATTCGCTGATTGTCGACAGGAACGGGTACGCGCCCACTCACAACACCACCTATTCTCAGCCGCCCACAAACGATGTTGCCTTCAACATGAAATACAGCAGGTCAAAGCGTAAATTTGATGATGCCGTTGGTCTCAAGGCGGCACAATTTGCAGGTACCGGAACCATCGAACAGTTCTATCCCAGGGACACCGGGGAATACATCTGGGACATCGCCTCACCCGTCATCGTGGCCGGGAAGCACTGGGGAGCCTTCAGGGTCGGCGTGTCGCTGAAGCGGATCGACGAGCTTAAAAACAACATGCTTCTCATCATCGTGATGACGATATTCATCATCGTCAGTCTGACGCTTCTCATGCTCTTCCTCATCATCCCGAGGAAGCTGCTGGAAACCGACCTCGAAACCAAGAAATATTGAGTGATTTTTTCCTGCGGCATGCACGCGGAAGCGACATTATATAATGTCGCTTTCGGTTTTGTTGAGCATGTCTGAGCGTTTGTCTTGGCGGTTCACCTTTCCGCGTCGTACTCTATCATCGCGTACGCGGAATGGTTGTGAATCGACTCCATGTTCTCCGATTCCACCGAGAACCATAAAATTCCCTTGAGCACTCTCAGCTTCTCTGCCGCGCTGCGTACCATGTCCTCGACGAACATCGGGTTGTTGTATGATTTTTCTGTGATGAACTTTTCGTCTTCCCTTTTCAGTATGGAAAAAATATCCGAGCTTGCCGACAGCTCGGCAACCGCGACGATATCCTCGATCCAGATTTTGCCCCGTGCCTTGATCGTGATAGTGATCATGGAACGCTGGTTGTGCGCGCCGTATTCGCTTATTTCCCTGGAACAGGGGCAGAGGGAGAGCACCGGCACCTTTACTTCGAGCGTGTAATAGTCCACGCTTGAATCGCCGGTGAGTCTGCAGGTGTATTCCATCTTCGCTTCCTCACCGGAAACCGGCGCACGCTTCGTGATGAAATAAGGGAACTCAACCTCGAAATGCGCGGTCTCAGCCGAAAGGTCATTCCTCATCTCGTTGAGGATGTCCCGTATGTTCAGTGTGCTGATTCCCTTACGGTACTTGTTGAGGATCTCGATGAACCTGCTCATGTGGGTGCCGCGAAAATTGTGTGGCAGGTCCACGTACATGTTGACGCGGGCGACCGTGTGCTGTTCCCCGTCGGCCTTGTCGAGGACCACTATCGGATAAGAGATGTTCTTCACCCCCACCTTGTCGATGGGGAGGTTCCGCATATCGGGTTCGGACTGGATGTCCCGGAGGCTCTTTCTCGGCATACGCGTCACTCCGTGAGGATAAGAGGGCCATCGGACGTGATCGCCACGGTGTGCTCGAACTGGGCCGAAAGCTTGCCATCAGCCGTTACCGTGGTCCACCCGTCTTCCAGGGTGATGACTTTCTCCGTGCCTTCATTGATCATCGGCTCAATGGCGATCACCAGCCCTTCACGGAGAACCATTCCCGAATTCTTTCTTCCATAATGCGGCACATTGGGCTGCTCGTGCACCGCGTAACCGACACCGTGACCGGTGAAATCGCGCACCACGCCGTAACCGTGACCTTCGACGAACTGCTGTATGACATGCCCGATGTCCCCGAGGCGTTTTCCCGAACGCGCCTCGGCTATACCCAGGAAGAGCGATTCCCTAGTGATCTCCATGAGCCGTTTGGCCTTATCCGGCACCTTTCCCACCGGAAATGTACTGCACGCGTCGGCGAAGTAGCCGTTCTTCACCACGCCGACGTCGACCTTGACTATATCGCCGATTTTTATCTTCTTTTTCTTCAGTGGAACGCCGTGCACCACCTCGTCGTTGACGGATATGCAGGTCGCGTGGAAGTAATTGGGCACGGTCTTGAATGATGGCCGCGCCTTGAATTTCTGTATGCGGGATTCCACCAGGGAATCGAGCTCCAGCGTGGACATGCCTTCCAGGGAGATGCCGGCGAGATGGCTGAAAATACTCGCTATGACCTTCCCCGCCTCGGCGATGCGCTTGATATCGGCACCAGACTTCAGTCGTATGCTGCTGTTGATGTTCACCGCGCACCGCGCACAGGTTCTTTTCTCACTTCTCGCCCACGGCCACCGCTTCGGGCTTTTCGGCTTTCTCCTCGACGATGAGGCCGTACTCTATCAGTATCTTTCGCTCGACATCGTTCGCTATGCCGGGATTATCCGTGAGAAACTGCTTGGCGTTGTCGCGACCCTGGCCAATGCGCTCGTCGCCGTAGGAATACCAGGTTCCGGACTTCTTCACGATATCGTGCTTCACCGCGAGGTCGAGGATGCCGCCGGTCTTGCAGATGCCAGAATCGTACATGATGTCGAATTCCGCCTGCTTGAACGGGGGCGCCACCTTGTTCTTAACCACCTTCACCCGCACCCGGTTTCCCACTGGATCCTCGCCGTTCTTCAGCGTCTCGATCCGGCGGATATCAAGGCGTACCGACGAATAGAACTTCAGCGCGTTGCCGCCCGTGGTGGTCTCCGGCGAACCGAACATGACGCCGATCTTGTGACGGATCTGGTTGATGAAGATGACGCTGGTGTTCGATTTGGCGATGATACCGGTAAGCTTTCGGAGCGCCTGGCTCATGAGGCGCGCCTGGAGTCCCATGTGGGAGTCGCCCATCTCGCCCTCGATCTCCGCCTTGGGCACCAGTGCCGCCACGGAGTCGACGACGATGATATCAACCGCACCGGAACGCACCAGGGCCTCTGTTATCTCGAGGGCCTCCTCGCCGGTGTCGGGCTGTGAAACCAGGAGCTCGTCCGTGTTCACGCCGAGCTTGCGCGCGTAGTTCGGATCGAGGGCATGCTCCGCGTCGACGAACGCCGCGATCCCCCCCTTCCTCTGGGCCTCCGCGATCACCTGCAGGGTCAGCGTGGTTTTGCCGGACGATTCCGGCCCGAAGATCTCGGTAACGCGTCCCCGGGGTATCCCCCCTATTCCCAGCGCGATGTTCAATGAGATGGAACCCGTCGATATCGCCGGAATCCTCACCTTCGCCGACTCGTCTCCCAGCTTCATGATGGCGCCCTTGCCGAACTGCTTCTCGATCTGCATGATCGCCGATTCAAGGGCCTGTATTTTCTGGTTCACTTCCTTCTGCTCTGCCATTGCAAACCTCATCCATTCGTATATTCCGGCACTGTACTTTACCGGGCGACAATCGCGCAATCCATAAATTCCCCCGGCAAAAGCGGCGCCTCCGCGTACTAGTACGATTCCGTCAGCCCGGAAATAAAATTTTTTTCTCAATTTTCAGAAAAAAATCCAATTTCGGAAAAACGGGTTTCGTTATCCTTCAATGCCACATAATACATCCATCGCCCAAAAAGTCAATCAAAAATACTATATTAATGTATAGATATATTTCCCGCTTGATTTTTCACGGTCACACCGTATCTTTAAATTCACTTATCCCGCAAAGGGCTCATATCAAGGAGGATGATACGTGAAAGTTTCACGGAGGGAATTTGAATCCCTGGTGGCGCGCACCGCCGAGCAGATAGTCCGCACCCTCCCCGGCGAACTCAGGGAACGCGCGCGGGATGTTCTCTTCGCCACCGACGACTATCCTCCCCCCGGATTAGAATCCCCCGAAGGGGAGGATGACCTCCTGGGCCTTTACGAGGGCACGCCGCTCACCGAGAGGACACTGGAATACATTCCCGTACTGCCGGACCGTATCACCCTCTTTCGGATACCACTCGCTGAAATGTGCGTAACTGAAGCTGAACTTCGAAAGGAAGTGCGGACGACACTCATCCACGAACTTGGCCACTATTTCGGATTCGATGAGGATGAACTTGAGCGGCTGGGTTATGGTTGATACCGGCCACCACGCCATTTACCAATTGACAAAATACCGATCGGGAAGATGATATTCTCTTCAAAAAGTAAAACACGCACGCGACAGGGTATGATATGAAAAAAAAGAACGGTCCGGGGAACACGATTTCCATTGTGCTTCCAGTATACAACGAGGAGGAGAACGTCACCCTCCAGTACAAAAACATCACCGAGAACCTGGACACGACACAACTGAAATACGAGATCATCTTCGTCGACGACGGCAGTTCGGATCGTTCCGTTGAAATACTCACCGAGATAGCGAAAAAGGACCGGCGCGTGAAGATCGTGCAGTTCCGGCGCAACTTCGGCCAGACCGCCGCCATGGCGGCCGGTATCGACCACTCCACCGGCGACATCATCATCTTCATGGACTCCGATTTACAAAACGACGCGGGCGACATCGCCCGGATGGTGGACAAGATCAACGAGGGGTACGACGTGGTGAGCGGCTGGCGCAAGGACCGCAAGGACAAGCTCATCTCCCGCAAGATCCCGTCGAAAATCGCGAACTGGCTCATCTCGCGGGTGAGCGGGGTGCCGCTCCACGACCTGGGCTGCTCGCTCAAGGCCTACCGCGGCGAGGTTCTGCGCCAGGTGAAACTCTACGGCGAGATGCACAGATTCATCCCCGTGCACGCCTCCTGGGTGGGCGCCCGCATCGCCGAGCTTCCGGTGATGCACCACGCGCGACAGTTCGGGAAATCAAAGTACGGCATCAAGCGCACCTTCAAGGTGATCCTGGACCTCATCACCGTGAAGTTCATGGGCTCATTTTCCACGAAGCCGATCTACGTGTTCGGCGGCGCGGGCATGATGCTTTTCGGGTTGAGCATACTCTCCGGCGGTTCGGTCATCGTCATGAAGTTTACGCACAACCTGTCCATGAACAGGAACCCGCTCCTCATCCTCACCGTGCTCCTGATTCTGATGAGCTTCATGTTCATCATGCTCGGCATACTCGCGGAAATCCTGATCAGGATCTACCACGAGTCGCAGGCGAAGACGCCCTACACGGTCAAGACGCTCGTGAATATCTCGAAGAAACGTTAATCCTCAAGAAACTTGTTGTAAACCTCGACGCCTGCGTCGTCGAGGACGCCCATCTTCTTCAGCAGTTCCGGCTTCACGAGGGCAAAGGTCCCCTTCGACACTGCGCAGAGCTTTCCCTCGGCGTTAAAAAGACTTCCCTGGACCACTGCCTCGCGCGGGCCCGACTGCTCGATGACAATCCCCTCGGCCCTGAGTTCCTCTCCGACGAACACCGGCTTCTGGAAATCCACGGTCATCGATTTCGTGAGGATGAACTTTTTCAGCGTGTGTATCGCCGTCCAGCTCATGACCTCGTCCAGGATCGTGGAGATGATCCCGCCGTGCACCATGTTCTCCCATCCGCACATGTGGATGGGAACCTTCACCGAGGTGTAGACTTTCACCCCGTCGGTATAGAACTCCAGTCTCAGTCCCTTGGTGTTCTTCGGACTGCATCCGAAGCAGTTGTGGTCCGTCGTGTTCGGAAGCTTCTTCAGTTGATTTTGTTCATTCATTTCGATATCCCAAAAAGAAAGGAGCGCCCGATCATTCTGGGCGCTCCTTTCATCCGCATATATATCAATTTTTACATCATTCCGCCCATGCCGCCCATACCGCCCGGCATGCCGCCCGGCATTGCCGCGCCTTCCTTCTCTGGCTTGTCGGTGATGAGCACCTCGGTGGTACAGAGCATGCTGGCCACCGACGACGCGTTCTGCAGTGCGGAACGCACGACCTTCGCGGGGTCGATGATACCGGCCTTCATCATGTCTTCCCACACCATGGTGGATGCGTTGAAGCCGACGCCCGCCTTCTCTCCCTTCGCCTTCTCGACGATGATGGAGCCCTCGACGCCGGCGTTGTTGGCGATCATCTTCATCGGATCTTCCACCGCCTTGACGATGATTTCCGCGCCGATCTTCTCGTCGCCGGTAAGCTTCTCGGCGAGTGCCTTCACGGTCTTTTGAGAATAGAGCAGCGTCAGACCGCCGCCGGGTATGATCCCTTCCTCAACCGCGGAACGTGTTGCCGAAAGCGCGTCCTCGACCCTGGCCTTCTTCTCCTTCAGTTCCACTTCCGTCGCGGCGCCCACGTTGATCACGGCGACCCCGCCGGCGAGCTTCGCAAGCCTCTCCTGCAGCTTTTCCTTGTCGTAATCGGACGTGGTGTCCTCGATCTGCTTCTTGATGACGTTGATCCGTCCCTGGATGTCCTTCTGGGTCCCGGCGCCCTCGATGATCGTCGTGTTCTCCTTGTCGACCACGATTCTCTTCGCGGTGCCGAGCATGTCCATGGTGGTGTTCTCGAGCTTGAGCCCCAGGTCCTCGGAGATCACCTGGCCGCCCGTCAGGATGGCGATGTCTTCCAGCATGGCCTTGCGCCTGTCGCCGAAGCCCGGCGCCTTGACGGCGACGCAGCTGATTGTCTTGCGGAGCGTGTTCACCACGATGGTGGCCAGCGCTTCGCCCTCGACTTCCTCTGCGATGATCAGGAGCGGCTTGCCCGCCTGGGCTACCTTCTCGAGCACGGGAAGGAGGTCCTTCATGGACGAGATCTTCTTGTCGTGGATGAGGATCTTCGCGTTTTCGAGCACCGCCTCCATGTTCTCGTGATCGGTGGCCATATAGGGCGATATGTAACCGCGGTCGAACTGCATACCCTCGACCACTTCCAGGTGCGTATCGATCGACTTCGCTTCCTCGACGGTGATGACGCCGTCCTTCCCGACCTTCTCCATCGCTTCCGCGATCAGGTCGCCGATGGTGTCGTCGTTGTTCGCGGAGATGGACGCCACCTGGGCGATCTCCTTCTTGTCCTTGATTTCGCGCGCTGTGTCGGCGATGTGCTTCACGGCTGCCTCGACGGCCTTCTCGATGCCGCGCTTGAGGCTCATCGGGTTGGCGCCGGCGGTCACGTTCTTCAGGGCTTCCCTGTAGATGGCCGCGGCGAGTATCGTCGCCGTGGTGGTGCCGTCTCCCGCCACGTCGTTGGTCTTGGTGGCGACTTCCTTCACCATCTGCGCGCCCATGTTCTGGAAGGAATCCTCGAGCTCGATTTCCTTCGCGACGGTGACGCCGTCCTTGGTGATGGTGGGCGAGCCGAACTTCTTGTCGATGACCACGTTGCGGCCGCGGGGGCCGAGCGTCACTTTCACCGCGTCGTTGAGTTTGTTCACACCCTCGAGGATCGACCTGCGGGCCTCTTCACTGTATTGTAACATCTTTGCGTTTGCCATTGTGTTTTCCCTCTTCCTTATTTATCGAGCACTGCGAGAATATCGCTTTCCCTGACTATCAGGTACTCCTTGTTGTCGTGCTTCACTTCGGTCCCGGAATATTTTCCGTAGAGAACGATATCGCCCGCCTTGACGTCGAGGGGGATAAGCTTGCCGTCCTCGTAACGGCCGTTCCCGACAGCGACAACCTTTCCCTGCTGGGGTTTTTCCTTCGCCGTATCGGGGATGTAGAGGGACCCCTGTTTCTGGACTTCCTCTTCAAGTATCTCAATGAGGACACGATCGCCTAATGGTCTTATAGCCACGGTACGCCTCCTATTAGAATAAATAATTTTTCTACTGCAATAACCAGAGGTTAATTCAAGTAGATCGCTCGCGTTACATGAAATTGATGTACTTCGGGATACTGTTAGCACTCATTCAGGCGAGTGCTAACAGTGTAGTATTAATATAATTCCATTTATTACATAAGCAACCATGAATATTCCGAATTAAATCCGAATAATTAAGATTAATAGTGAATATTGGAAAATACGGAAGGATTACGCTACTATTAAAAAATTTAACTTCAGACGCCAGGGTGAACTGAAATTTTTTCTTTTCCTTTCTATAATAGCAATATTCTGTCACATTACATTGCGGTGTGAAAATCAGATTTCCCCCCTTTTTTATACACCAGCGTCGCATCCTCTATGATCATGGTTTTATCCACGGCCTTGCACATATCGTACACGGTCAGCGCCGCCACGGTGACCGCCATGAGGGCTTCCATCTCGGCCCCGGTTTTGCCTTCGAGGCGGATTTCCGATGATATCACCACCCCGCCGCGGGACTCGTCAATATCGCACTTCACGTCGATGTAATTGAGCGACAGTGGGTGGCACATGGGAATGAGCTCGTGAGTGCGCTTCGCCGCCAGGATCCCGGCAACCTTCGCGACCTCGAAGACGTTACCCTTGGGGATGAGCTTCTCGCGGATCATCCGCAGTGTTTCCGCGTTCATCCGCACCATGGCGCGCGCGCCCGCCGACCGGACCGTCACGGCCTTGGGCGATATGTCCACCATCCTTGACGTACCGTCGTCGTCGTAATGCGAGAAATCAGCCACCGGAACGGCCCTCTAGTACTTGTGGTCCTGTATGAACTGTATGATGAAGCTCAGCAGCCCGGAAATGATGTAGATGCCGATGATGATGAACACGGTCCACTTCTTGAAGAATATCACCAGGAGGGCGATAAACACAACCAGGAGCACGAGTTTTATCCCCGTGATGTTCTTCATGGTGCTCGCCTGGGGCTTGGTGAAGCGGATGGTCGATACCATGAGAAGCGCCGTGATCACGAACCCTACCGCGAACACGGTGCGCGGAACGCCGCTCTGGAGCATCCCCGGGATCGTAAAACACACAGGCACGAGGGCAACGATTACCCCCGCCACCGGTGAGGGAAGACCGCTGAAGGAATCGGGCACATGATCAACGTTGAAGCGCGCGAGCCTGTAGGCCGCGCAGAGCGGAAAGATAGCCGCAACCAGAACCCCCATATCGGCCGTCAGACCCAACATGGTGAGATTAATCCCCTTGAGGTAGGCGCCGTAAGCCAGGAATCCCGGAGCCACGCCGAAGGCCACGCAGTCGGCCAGGGAATCCAGCTCGCCCCCAAGCTGGCTTGTAACGTTGAGCGCCCGTGCCACGTTCCCGTCAAGCCCGTCAAAGAGAGCGGCCCCAAGAATAAGCATGCCCGCCACGAAAAACGCCTGGCAATCACCCCGCATCCCCATACTTGAATATACGATTGAAATGAAACCCAGGAGGAGGTTGCCCAGCGTCAGTGAGTTCGGGACCCACGCGAGATTTATCCTCATTTCTTATACCCACCCATGATCAATAAACTGAAGCGGAAGAAAATTCTTACAGTGCCCGCGATTATATCTTTCGGCATTCCGTAAAAGGCCAATGCGCGAACGGAACCAAATCCATGATTACATGGACCCGAATGATGGAAATGTCAATCATAAAATACACAGGCAGGATCGGGGGGAACTACCTGGTGGTCAGGAGGGATTTCTTCTCCCCGGCGCGTTCGAAGGCCAGTTCTATCAGCCTGTCCAGAAGCGCCCCGTAGGCAAGGCCCGTCGCGTTCCAGAGCTTGGGATACATGCTGATTGTCGTAAAACCCGGAAGCGTGTTAATTTCGTTCAGGTAATAGCGGGTGCCGCCCTTTTCCAGGAAAAAATCAACCCTGGCCATGCCGCTGCAGCAGAGGACCTGGAACGCTTCAACGGCCGAGCTGCGTATTTCCCCTGCAAGGGGCTCGTCCACGGCGGCCGGTATCTTCAGTGAAGCGCCCTCGGGGTCGATATACTTCGCCTCGTAAGAATAGAACTCGTGCCGCGGGATGATCTCGCCCAGCACCGACGCGCGCGGGTCCCGGTTCCCAAGCACCGCGCACTCGATTTCACGGCAGTCCACCGCGGTCTCGATGATGACCTTCGTGTCGTACCGAAAGGCGTACTCGACCGCCTCCCGCGCGGACGTCTCGTCCTTCGCCTTCTTCACGCCGACCGAGGAACCCGCGTTGGCCGGCTTCACGAAGAGAGGAAGCCCGAGCTTCCCGATCGCTTCCTTGAGAATCCCGGCTCCATTCGCGCGCCATACGTCGGCGAACACCGTCACCCAAGGCGTGGTGGGAATGCCCGCGTCCCGCAGAAGCCTCTTGGCAACGTCCTTGTCCATGCCAATAGCCGAGCCCGCCACGTCGGCGCCCACGTAGGGAACGCCGGCCAGTTCCAGGAGCCCCTGGAGCGTGCCGTCCTCGCAGAAGGTGCCGTGCACGGCGGGGAAAACCACGTCGACCTCGACGCTTTTTCCGGTGCCGCTTTCAGTGAGCACGAGTTTTCCGCCGCGCTCGTAATGATTCACGCTCCACGAACCGCGCGGATCAAGTTTCAGTATCCGACCAAAATCCTTGTCATCCACGATCTCCGGGCGTTCCTGGACGAACCATCTTCCCTCGCGGTCTATACCAATAGCCACCACCCGGTACCTGGACGGATCGAGGTTCGATACCACGGAAGCCGCGGAGCAGAGCGATACGTCGTGCTCGCCCGACCTTCCGCCGAAGAGGACGCCCACGGTGACCATGCGCTGCTACGCTCCCGCCTCGACGAACTCCTTGTGGATGATGCGCGACGCGAGCTCGGCGAACTTGCCGTCTATGCAGCAGGAGATCCCTATCTCGGAGGTTGATATCATCTCGATGTTGATGCTGTTGTCGGCGAGGACCTTGAATATCCTGCCGGCGACACCGTAGGACGAGAGCATTCCCACGCCCACCGCCGAGACGATGGCCACATCGTCCTTCGATTCCACCGCAGAACCGCCGAGATCCTTCTTCAGCTTTTCGGAAAGTTCCAGGGCCTTCGGAAGGTCCTTTTTCAGCACGGTGTACGATATCGACGCCAGGCCGTCATGACCCGTCGACTGGACTATCATGTTGATGTATATCTTCGCCTCGCCAAGGGAGCTGAAAAGCTTCGCCGCGATGCCGGGCCTGTCCTGTAAATTCCGTATCGTTATCTTCGCCTCGTCCGTCTTGGCGGTCACGCCGCTGATGATAAACTTTTCCACCATCTCCTCCTTCGGCATCACAACGGTGCCTTCTTCGTAATTAAAACTCGAGCGCACGGTGATCTTGATGTTGTACTTCTTCGCGAACTCCACGGAACGCGAGTGCAGCACCCCCGCACCCAGCCGCGCGAGCTCGAGCATTTCATCGTAGCTGATTTCCATCAGTTTTTTCGTATTGGGAACCACCCTCGGGTCGGCAGTGTAAACGCCGTCCACGTCGGTGTAGATTTCGCAGTCGCGCGTCTTCAGCACAGCGGCCAGCGCAACCGCCGTCGTGTCGGAGCCCCCGCGCCCCAGGGTGGTGATGTTATCCTCCTCGTCTATCCCCTGGAAACCGGCGACTATCACCACCTTGTTCTCACCGAGCGACTTGAGGATCCTGTCGGTCTTTATGCTCTCGATTTTCGCCTCGGAGAAATTGCCGTCGGTCATCAGGCGCACCTGCGAACCGGTATAGGAGATGGCATCCATTCCCTTTTCGTGGAGCGCCATGGCGAGCATGGCGATCGACACCTGTTCGCCGGTGGAGAGCAGCATGTCCATCTCGCGCTTGCTGGGCGTCTTCGTGATCTGCTTCGCGAGGTCGATAAGCTGGTCCGTGGTCTTGCCCATGGCCGATACCACCACCACCACGGAGTAGCCATTGTTCACGTAGGTCTTGATCCGGTCCGCCACCGCCATGATGCGTTCCGGCGTCCCCACACTTGTTCCACCATATTTCTGGACTATGATTTTCATTGTTCTGCTCACTAAAGTGTTATATCTTATTTGAGAGTTTCACCCTCAAACCGGATTCGCAGGGGAAACCCTGCGGGGCTTTCGAAGGGGCTGTGCCCCTTCACCCCCTTGTGCTCAACTCCATGCGCACTGCGTGCGCATCTCGACATATACGCGATTCCACCTCAAACCGGGAACGCAGGGGGAACTCTGCGAGGACTTCGAAGGGGTAGCGCCCCTTCACCACCTATCCAGCTTAAACAGCCAAGCCATTACATAGAGGTCTAGATTGTCAAACACTAAGTCGATTTCTCTAATAAAAAGCATGCCCGGAGGCATGCTTTTTATATAAAAAACCATAATAATCAATCAGGGTCCGAACGTTTGCCCGGCACCATCGTCCGGTATGGCAACATCACAAAGATGCTTGTCATACTGACCTGGAAGACTGCCATTTCCCGAATCAGCGGCACTGTGAGTATATATCTTGTACGTTTTACCGACAGGCACGTTCGTTAAGGAATATGCACCGCTTACCGCAACGCTTCGTGTTACAAGGGGCGGAATCCTGAATGCACTTACTCTATCATTGTATTCAGTCCACTCCGAGCCATAAACAAAATCATCCGCTAGACAATCTTCGATAAAATCATTATATTCAGAACGGTACTTTTCAAACTGTATGAAATAGTCTAGAAGTGATTCAATATCACCAGTCGCAACGACATTAGGCGGCTTTACCGTATCGCAGGTTGCCGGCCTGTCGGTACTCGTGATTTTATACTTGTTGATGTCGTCGGTACTCTCTATCGCCACGATATACTTATTTGCATCAGGAGCGGATGCACCCGATATCGTCGCAGTCTTGCCGGGGACATACGACCGTACCACTGCGATTATGTTTCCACCCATTACAGACTCGTCGTTGCGGACGTTGCGGAGCCAGTCAGACAGCGCCCAGTGATGAATTATAGTGGAATAACCCTCTGAAATGTAATCGAACTCAAACCATTCCAGGAAGTTCTTAACAACCAGCCGTACTTCCAGCACCGTCTCCTCGTCCCTGCGGTTAAAGATGAACCCGTTGGCAATCACTATGGACAGGGGAAAAATCCGGAGCGTATCATCGCCGGCCTCGGTCAGTGTGTCCCAGTAAGTGTTGTACTGGAGCTGGTTGAAATCGAAACCAGGGACCGTTTCCTCCTGGAAAATCACGTCCGGCGTTTCTAGCTCGGACCAGGTGCCCGATCCCTCGTAGCGGAACGCGCGCGCGTTGTCGAGGATCATCTTGCGGATGTACACGTGGAGCGTCGTGTACAGGTACCCCGAGTAGGGATCGTCGCAATCAAACTCCACGCCAGTTCCATCAAAAAAGGGATCACTATCGGTCAGGTCGAACCGGTAGGTCTGCCGGTAAAAACCGAAACTGTCGGAATCGCCCCCTCCCTGGAGGCGCATCTCCGCGATGTCCAGCATGAATTCCGTGGGAACGGAGGGAATTCCGCCAGTGTAATCATCGACGGAATCGTCTGGCGTGGTGGAGATCGCTCCCCACGCCTTCGGCGCGTTCGACTCGAACGTCCCCTTGAGGACCACGCGCAGCCGGTTCGTCGCCATCTCGGTGAAGATGGGATAATCGCCGCAGGCGAGGAACGCCAGGGTCGCGGCAAGAAAACTCGTGGTTGCAATCCGCCGTATCAAAATCACTCTCCCAGGTTGAAAAATACCGTGATGCCCGCGTTTATGAAATGCCCGTTCTCCGTGGCGCCTTCCATGTATCCCTCGTAGAGGAAGAGATAATCGATCCGGAGACCGATGTTGAAGATGCGCCCCGCCGGGAAGGAGGTCTCGACGCCAAGGTGAAACAGGGGGTCCCACTGCGTCACGTAGTCGGGCCGCATCTGGAGACGCGCCCCTCCGGCGCCGCCCTTTAACTGGAACGCCAGGGGCATGTTGACGGGGAGCCGGTATATCAGGCTGCCGTAGACGGGGATCATCGTGAGCTCGTTGATGCCGTCGGACCGAAACTCCTGGTAGGAGGCGTCGAGGCCGAACTTGATTCCCTGTATGAAGGAGTTGGTGCGGACGAAAAGCCCGCCGCCAAGATAGGTGTTCAGCACCTCGCTGGTGGAGAACATGGGAGTCACCGGGCCGAACCACACGCCCACCTGCGGCTTCTCGAAGGGATCGCGCCCCCGCCGGCGCGCGAAGGCGGTGCCCGCGGTCGCGAAAATCAGCACTACTGCGACGATTATCCTGAATTTTGTCATCTGGTTCCGTTGTCACATGGAAAGGCCGGTCCGGCCGCAATCTGGTTATTAATTTGCCGTACAAATTATATGTCAATAAAATTACATAAAGGATACAGTCAGAAGGCCTTTTCCATGGTATCCAGGGGAGGATCGTAGAATATCCTTTTGAGATAGAGCCCCCACGGCGGTATGGTGGGGCCGCTGTAGATGCGGTCTTTCTGCTCCAGCACGGTCGCCATGTGCGACGGGTCCTTCCCGTACCGGTGCATCTCCAGCAGGGTGCCCACGATGATGCGGATCATGTTGTGCAGGAAGGCGTTCCCGAGGATACGCAGGGTGATAATATCACCCTGCCGGGAAATCTCTATCTCGTCGATGCGCCGCACGGTGTGCGCGTACGACGAGGCCCGCTTGCAGAAAGAGGCGAAATCATTCTCGCCGATAAGATGCGACGCCGCTACGCGGAGGTACTCCAGGTCCAGCCGTTCCGTGAGCCACATGGCCCTGTCCCGCGCAAAGGGCGATCGCTGTTTGTTATTATAGATAAGGTATACGTATTCGCGGCGGAGTGCGCTGAACCTGGCGTGGAAATCCTTCGGGGCCTCGTATGCGTTGATAACGGAGACGTCCTTTTCGAGAATGCCGTTCAAGCCCATACAGAGACGCTGCAGCGCGATGCCGCTCTCGCAGTCGAAATGCGCCACCTGGCCCAGGGCATGCACGCCCGTATCGGTCCTGCCGGAAGCCGCGACCCGGACCTCCTCTCGGATCAGCACGCGGAGCGCCGATTCAAGTTCGCCCTGCACCGTTCTTCCGGTTTCCTGGACCTGCCAGCCGTTGAATCGCGTGCCGTCATACTGGAGCGCGAGGGCTATTCTCCTGGCGCCGGCGGCGCGCTTTCTCCCGTTGGTGGCGTCCATTCCGCTAACATCACGTTCATTTTATCATAGAGGTCGCGCGTCATGTCAATGAGCGCACCCGGCTTGTTCTTCGAGGACTTGCCGCTTCCGAAAAGCCTGCTCAGGTAACGCTTCGTCTTCTCGAAGTTCTCTATTCTCTTCGCGAGGTCCGGCTCCTGGCTGCCAATCTTCACCGTCAGGATGGCCACCATGTAGAGTATCCCCTCGTAGCCCCAGTTCTTGTCGGTATCGGGCCCGAGGTGGCCCACCGCCTCCACTGGCTCCTTTCCGGTCTGCACTATATCGAGGACTTCCTGGTACAGGGTGTACGCTTTTTTATAGAAGAAGTCCGAAATCTTCTTGTATGGTTTATCCGGCATCTCCTTCGCCAGGTCTCCGAAGAGCCAGGCGGCTCTTATTGACGATATCGCGTTTTTTATGGTAGGGGCGACGTTCTTCCTCCTGAAAGAGTAACAGTCTATGGCGAGGAGATAGGACGCGGCACCGAGGACCAGGTTCCTATCGTCC